>QHVW01000318.1 GCA_003223675.1 Acidobacteriota bacterium | reverse complement strand
ATTCGATCTCCGCATTCAGAGTCTCAATTATTTTCATCATCCGTTGGCCGACCCGCGCCGCAGCGGCACCGAGGCGGGGCTCGCCGTCCGCCAGATCCGCTTCCGCGACCGTCCGCGGAACAGCTTCGTGGCGGTGGGGATCTTCGCCGGGCAGAGGAACGCCGGGAGCGCCTTCGACCGCTCCGCCCTCGCGGGAGATTTCGAGATGTCCCTGCCGCTCGCCCCGCGCTGGCAGCTCGACTGGACGGTGGCGGTCGGTAGAGAAGACTTCGAGCACAGCGAGTCGGATCTCTTCGCGTCCGCGGAATCCGCGCGGAAGCGGAAGGACACGACCTGGGGCGGCAGCGCGACCCTGGTCTTCGACATGACCGATCGCCTGCGCCTTCTCGTCCGCGGCGTGTACCAGAGGCGGGACTCTAATGTAACCTTCAGCGGCGGCCTCCCGGCCCTGGATTACCGGCGGACCCTCGTGGAGACGGGATTGAGCTGGGCCTTCTGATGCCGGTGAAGAGACCTGCAGGGGACACCCTCCGGCGCGGTCAGGCTCAAGGCCGGACCGCACCGGGGGCGGGAGCGGAGGATCAGAACGGGGAGGACGGGAAGGAGGTCGCCGGCGAGTAGCAGTGGATCGAAGGATCGATCTGCTTGCCCCGGCAGAGGACGTTCGGCAGGCAATTCGGGCCGTAGCCCGGATTGAACCCGCGCGAGACCGCGGCGAT
Source organism: Acidobacteriota bacterium (assembly GCA_003223675.1). Classification (GTDB taxonomy): domain Bacteria; phylum Acidobacteriota; class Thermoanaerobaculia; order Multivoradales; family UBA5704; genus DATARR01. The sequence continues at coordinate 4,738 of QHVW01000318.1, read as the reverse complement.
CTTCATCGTCGGCTTGCCGTGGCCGCTGGGGTTGATGAGGGCCGGGCGGCGGGTGCCGGTGCCGGCGGCCTTGGTGCAGGTGCCCGCCTGCCAGGGGCTCTTCTCGTCCGAGGTCAGGATGTTGCTCGTGCCCAGCGTCCGCACGGCGCCGTCGGAGGCGCGGGTGAAGGTCCAGACCGTATCGACCGAGATCGGAGCCTGGAAGTAGCCGCCGTTGGCGTCCTCACGGACGATGGTCATCACGGTCGCCGACTGCTGCTTGGCCAGACCGACGTCGGCCGACCACTCCCCGCAGTCCGTCTTCAGCGTGTTGGCGCCCTGGAAATGCAGGCCGCGGACGATGATCTTCACCTGGGCCACCCCCTTGGCGTCGAAGACCGCGTCCTCCAGGCGCTCGACGAGCGTGTCGCCGTAAGAGTAGGCATCCTTCGGCGACGCCTCGACGGGCACCCCGCCGAGGATGACCCGGCCCTGGAACGCGGGGCAGTCCTTGTCGAGGAAGCCCGCCGGCAGGTTGAGATCGGTATAGCTCGAGCCGTCCGGCGGGGTCCGCCAGGAGTCGGTCCCGGCAGAAATCACGTCCTGGGCGAGGGCGGGGACCGCCGCCTCCAGGACGATCGCGGCGAACAGATCGTCAGCCATGAGCTCCGTTACAGCTCCGTTACATCGGGGTTCTGGCGCTCGCCGGCCCTGGCTGACGACAGGGTAGACGGAGGCCGGGCTCGCCAGTGGCGCTCTCGCGCCGGCAAGAGGTTTTTGAAAACAGTCCTACAGCCTTCAAGTATCTGGGTGCTTGCCAGACTCAGAAAGAGACAAGGACGGAGCGGGCCGCTCCGGAGGTGCCGGAGGGTGAGATAATCATGGTAGAGCGGCGACTTCGAAAGGAGGAGGTCTTGGATCTCGACAACTACGGTCCGGTGCCGACGCGGGATTACGATTACGTGGTCTGCTCCAAGTGTGGCTCTGAGTTTCAGCCTCAGATCAAGACTTGTATCGATTGCGGCGCCCCGACCGTGCCGCCCGGCACCGCCAAGGCGCCGCAGGAGGAGACACTCGAGGAGGAGGAGCCGGAGCTGCCGCTCTCTCAGGATCCGGAGGTCACCGTTCTCTATACCGGGAGCCTCCTCTGGGCCGAGGAGCTGAAGAAGCGTTGCGAGGCGCAGGGCATCCCCGGCTGGATCGAGGAGCCGGTGGGTGCGAGCCCGGCCTACCGCCTCTACGTGCCGCGGCGGAATTACAAGCGCGCCCGCGAGATCGACCGCGAATATCTCCAGGAGGAGGTGCCCGAGGTCGCCGGGCTCGCCGAGGTGCCGCCTCCCGGCGTCTGCCCGTTCTGCAACAAGCGCCTCCCCGCCGGCGCCCTGGAATGCCCGGGCTGCGGATTGGTGCTCGCCGTCTCTGACGCGCCGGCCGCCGCCAGCGACCTGGAGATCGTCCAGGCCCTCTACGCGGCTCTGGAGGAAGGGGACGGCGACCGTGTCCTGGAGATCCTCGATCCGCAGGTCGAGTGGATCCAGAACGAGGGCTTTCCCGGAGGGGGCCGGTTCGTCGGCGCGGAAGCGGTCTACGAAAAGGTATTCAACCGCCTGGCGGACGAATGGGAGGGCTGGGGGGCGGAGGTCGGCCGCTGGCTGGAGGCGGGCGATTCCGTGGTGGCGCTCGGCGCCTACCGCGGCACTTTCCGCAAGACCGGAAAGTCGATGCGGGCCGCCTTCGCTCACGTCTACTGGCTGAGCGACGGCCGCATCGTGCGCTTCGAGCAATACGCGGACACCGCCAAGGTGGCGGAGGCGTGCGGGCTTGACCGCTAGCCCGCCCGGGATTTCAATTCACAGGATTCCACACATCTTGTGAAGCGGGGCAACCGCCCTGGAAGGGCGGATATTCACCAGCCTGGGGTTTCAACCCCAGGCGGGAGACGTGGCCGCCACCCCCACCTGGGGTTGAAACCCCAGGCTGGTGAATATCCGCCCTGGAAGGGCGGTCAAAGATGTCTGTAACGGTATGGATTTCAATCCCGGGCAGGCGAGGCCCTCACTCCCACTCGATCGTCAACCCCTCCTCGCCGGCGGGGGGGAAGGTGGCCGAATAATCATATTTTTCGCGCAGCGTCCGGCTGTCCCACGGGGCGTTGTAATCCGTGCGATAGTTGAATTTCAGCGCCGGGCCGGCGCCGCCCAGCTTGATCACGCGCGCCACCGCCTCGCGGTCCGGGTGCTTGAAATAGGCACCATTGGTCGAGAAGAGATAGACCGTACAGTCGAACGAGCGGAGGAGCGCGGGGCTGGTGTTCGCCTTGCTGCCGTGGTGTGACAGCTTGCAGGCGTCGAGGGCCGTCTTGCCGGTCTTTCCCTCGGTGCCGAGGCGGTCCAGGCCGGCCTTGAGGACGCTGGGGTGCGCGTCGGCGGAGAGGAGCAGGCGGCGGCCTTCGAATTCCGCGAGCATCGCGATGCTGCTGCCGTTCGGAGCCGCGCCGTCCTCCGCGAAGGGAGCCCGGACGAGCGCGTCCACGTCGGGCGGACCTTCACCGCCCAGGAGCCGGAGACCCTCGCGCATCTCGCTCTCCTCGGGCCTGGTCTGCCGGGGATCGAGGCCGGCCTTGCGCACCTCGGCCTCCCATTGGGGCTTGAGGCTGGCGAGGCGCTCCGGCGTGGGGGAGAGAAGCGTGAGGACGAGCCCCCCTTCGAGCTCGATCCGCGGCAGGCTTCCCGACGGGGGCACGACCACCGCCCGCTTCGAGAAGGCGCCGTTCCAGGAGGCTTTGGACCGCAGGATCAGATCGGTCAGCAGTTCCCCCTGGACCGGGCCGAGGGTGTCGGTGGGCTCCGCGGGCAGATGCCGGAAGCCGTTGAACCAGATCTCCCGGGGACGGAACCCGGCCCGCGGGTCGGCGAGGAGCTCCACGGACCCGCCGATGTGATCGGCGTCGATATGGGTGACTACGAACAGCTCGAACCGGCGCTGCTCCTCGGGGAGCGCCTGCAGCTTCGGGAGCAGCGCTCGCTTGTACGTCCCCTTGGTGCCGCCGTCGATGAGGACGCGCCGGGGGTTGCCGGGATCCCCATATTCCAGCCAGAGGCAGTCGCCGTGTCCGGCGGGGAGCATCTGGAGCCTCAGCATGAGCCCTCCCTGATCATCGCGATCGTGCAGTCCCCCTCCAGATAGCTCTCGTCGAAGCGGGGCTCGCCGCCGAGCGACCGGCAGAAGTCGAGCACGGTCTCGCGGGGGTGCCAGTTGAGCCAGTCCTCGCCGCACCAGGTATGGGAGCTGAGGAAATTGAACACCATGCCCTGGCCGGCGGCCTCCCAGGCGGCGCGCAGGGTGCGGTAGAGCTGCGAGTCCGTCAGCGTGTTCAGCGAGCCGCTGAAGACCACCACGTCGGCGCCCACCTGGAGAGCCTCCGGCTCGCGTACGAAATCGGCCCGGACGATCTTGCACCGCTCGTACCGCCTCCGGCGGGCGGCCCGGACGGTGGCCGGGATCATCTCCAGCCCGGTGTAGTGGGCCGGGACGATCCCGAGCTCCAGGAGACGGCCGAGCAGATCCGCCCGCCCGCATCCGGCGTCGACGATCCGCCGTCCCGCCAGGGGGCAGATCCGCGCGATGGCGTCGAAGCGCAGTCGCTGTCCCTCCTCGCTGGTCCAGAGCAGAGCGTCCAGCCCCTTCGCCCCCTGGAGACGGGCCATGTGGTAGGGGAAGAGGTAGAAGGGGATCGGCGCGGGGGGCTTGGGCATGCCTGATTCTGGCACGGCGGGGGGGCCGAAAGGGCGGACACCAGCCACGAACCCGGCGGGAGGCGATCAGACGCCGATCAGGCGGATGTCGCGACCATCCGGGAACCTGGCATGGATCTCGAGCTCGCCGCCGAGCGACCGGACGAGGCGCCTCAAGGTGGACACCATGTGATCTTCGCGCTGCTCGATGCGCGAGATCTCCCCCTGGGCGAAACCCGAAGCCTCCGCGAGCCCGGCCTGCGTGACGCCGAGCTGCTGTCGGAGCGCCTGAAGATTGAGCTCGACGATCTGCTGCTCGACCCACGTTGCGTTGGCCTTCTCAGCCTCGGCGGACAGCGGACGGCGTGCCTTCACCTCCGCCCAGGTCTTCAACTTACGATTGGCCATTGTCTTCCTCCTCGATCTCGGCCAGATACTCTCTCAGGATCCTTTCCGCCTGCGGGATGTGCTCTAGGACGATCGCCGACGTCAAGCATATCGTGCTCGCCGGCAAGCCTTCAGGAGCCGGAGCTCAAAGGACATGGCGGGGCGGCGGCGCACACCGGTCCCGGCCGCGAGGGACCCGACGTGTGGCCGCCGCAATGAAAGGTGGGAGCAGAGGAGCGTTCCCCGTCCGCTCCCCTGCTTGGACCATCAATTGTCAAAGAACGCGGGGGCGAGGCGCCGCGTGATGAGCCCGGCGAGCCTCATTCCCCCGGCCTCCTCCCATTTGGAGGGGGCTTCGTGTCCTGCAAAGACCTCTTCGCGCCTCATTCCCTACTCTTCGCGTCCCATTCCCTACTCTTCGAGGCGCATTCCCTACTCTTCGCGCCGCATTCCCTCGGCTTCGCGCCATCCGAAGGCGAGAAAAAATGCTGCGATCTCCATCTCGAGAGGCGCGAAGGGGAGGGAATGAGCCATTCCCCCGGCTTCGCGCCTTTCGATCTCCCCTTCGCGTCCCATTCCCTACTCTTCGCGCCGCATTCCCCGGGCTTTGCGCCATCCGAAGGCGAGAAAAAACGCCG
>QHVW01000317.1 GCA_003223675.1 Acidobacteriota bacterium | reverse complement strand
GAGCTCTTCGCGCCGTCCGAAGAGGAGGGAACGCGCCCCGAGCTCGGGGGAATGCGTTCCGCACGACCCTTCACGTCATGTACATCCGAGCTCGCGAGACAAAAACTCCGGGGAATGCCTCGCGAGCTCTGGGGGATGGACCGCGACGAGGAGCCATGTTGACACGATTCGTATCAAAAGTCAAAAAAAGCCGCGGAAACAACTCGGTAAGTCCTTACAAAACAGTCTGTTAGGCCTATCCTGGAAGGCTCTGGAGCCCTCCAAAGGCACCGGGCCGGAGAAGAATTTTCCGCCAGGGGCTTGACAAGCCGGATTGTACATGGCATCCTATGTACATCGCAATGCCCTCGCCCCGAAGGCTCATCGAAGGATGAACAGCCGGGCCTTCGGGATGGGATTTCCGCCGCCACTTCCGGCGACGGATCAAGGCCCCTATTCGGCGCGGGCAGCAGGTGCTCTTTGACAAGCGACGTACCAGAGGGAACGGGAGCGGGGCCGTTCCCTCTGGCCCTCCTTACCTCGGAGGCCGGAGGTGTGGGCCGACGCTAGGCGTCAAGGACCCCTCCTTGCCACGGAATCCTACCTAGAGTAGGATTCAACGATGCGGACAGAGAAGGTCTCCCTTACCCTGGACGAAGAGCTACTCACCGAAGCCCGCGAGGTGGTCGGGGCCCGAGGACTGTCGAGCTACGTCAACCGGGCCCTGCGGCAGCAGTTACAGCACGACCGCCTCGCCGGCCTGCTCGCTGAGCTCGAGCAGAAGCACGGTCCGATTGATCCGCGGGTTCTTGAGGAGGTTCGTCAGGAATGGCCGACACCCCAAGAGCGCGTGGCCAAGCGCCGCGACGACTGATCCTCGATTCCGGAGCGGTCATCGCTCTGGCGCGGGGAGACCAGAGGGCGCGGGCATTCCTGGCCCGGTCTCTGGAGATGGGAGCGACGGTGGAGATCCCGGTGGTCGTCCTGGCCGAGACGCTCCGTGGCGGACCCCAAGGGATCGAGCTTCGCGGAGTTTCATTGGCAGGCGGGCTATGGTGCCTTCTCCATCGGTCAGTCGAACGTCGCGGCGGTGACTCGATACATCCAGAATCAGGCGGAGCATCATCGGAAGACGACGTTCCAGGAGGAGTATCGGCGATTTCTGAAGCGGTATCAGGTTCCTTATGATGAGAGGTACGTCTGGGATTGAAATTATCGCGTCCCGTTGGTCTTGATGTTGGTGAGAGATCTGGTCTAGCGCGGCCTTTCAGGCCGCCACCCCAATTCCGGCTCGACTCAACCCAGGGCGTTGCCCTGGGCTAAGGGAGGGCGGCCCGTTCGGGCCTCAAGCCAGACCTTGATCGGAAACTCGGTTCCAGAGCCAGAATTACGAGACTTGAAGCCGCCGCGGGTTATCCGTGCCGTCAGTCTCGGAGGAGGGGGGCTGGGTGTTTGAGGCCCGAACGGGCCGCTCTCCCTTAGCCCAGGGCATCGCCCTGGGTCGAAGGTCGACGGGGCCCTCCAATGCGGCCTGAAGGACCGCGCTATCTTCCTTCTTCCTTCCAGGTAGAATATGTTCCGGCTCCTCGAGATGTGGAGAGCGCGAGGTATCCTGAAAGGAGAACGCGAATGTCCCAGTCCCTGTCCCGTATCCTGGTGCATCTGATTTTCAGCACTAAGAGTCGCGAAAGGTTTTTGACTCCCGAAATTGGTGACGAGCTGCATCCTTACCTCGCCACCGTGTTGCGCGAGGACGGCTGTCCTTCGTTGCAGGTGGGAGGGGTCGAAGATCACGTCCATTTGTTGTTCGGCCTGTCACGGACCCGGACCATTGCGCAGGTGGTGGAGACGGTGAAGACCAGCTCGTCCAAGTGGATCAAGACCAAGGGATCGAGCTTCGCGGAGTTTCATTGGCAGGCGGGCTATGGTGCCTTCTCCATCGGTCAGTCGAACGTCGCGGCGGTGACTCGATACATCCAGAATCA
>QHVW01000316.1 GCA_003223675.1 Acidobacteriota bacterium | reverse complement strand
CGCCAGGTAATGGGCGGAGTTGACCTGCTTGGGCTGGCCCTGGAACGGGTCGTGCCCCGGCAGGTAGGACGGATTCGTGTGGCAGTCGTTGCAGCCGCCCACGGCGTTGACGAGATAGCTGCCCAGACCGACCAGATTGCGGTCGCGGTTGCGCAGGGTCAGGTGGACCGGCGAAATCTGGAAGCCGCGCAGGATGCGATCGGCATCTCCATCGCCCGACGAGGCCTTCTGCTCCTGCACCTTCTGCTCTTGAGACATTGCGGCCAGACCGAGGCTCAAACCCACCAGCGCGATTGGAACGATGAGCTTTCTTGTCTTCATCTTTCCCTCCTTGGAAGTACTTTTCAGTCTATCCCGACCTTGATCCCGGACACCACCTCTCGGGAATCCGTCGGCCACCCGGGCGGGTGGTGCCTCCGCGCGGACCCTCTGGCACGCTGGGCTCGCGGAGGTAAGAATCATGTCCAAGAACCTGAAGACGATCGTTATCGGCACGACCCTGACCGCTGAGAGCGATTGGATCGTGCGGACGGGTGCCGCCATCGCTCGCGCCACGGGCGCGGTGCCCTGGCTCGTGTACGCCTACAATCTGCAAGCCTTCCCTTCCGAGCTCGGAGCGTTCGACAACGCGTGGATCGAGGAGCAGACGGAGATCCTGCGCGAGCGGCTGGACCGCCAGGCGCACGAGACCGGCCTCGCTGATCTGCCGGGCTTCGGCCCCGCTCAGACTCAGCTCTCCCTCGACACGCCGCACCACGCGATCGTGGAGCTGGCCCAGAAGGTCGAGGCCGACCTGATCGTGGTGGGGGCCTCGGAGGGGGGCTCCCTCCAGCGCGCCTTCCTCGGCTCCACGGCCGACCGGGTGATCCGCAAGGCGCCCGCGCCGGTCTTCGTCGTCCGCGCGGGCACGACCTTCCCGCCGTCCCGGGTGCTGGTCCCGGTGGACCTCTCGCCGGTCTCGGCCGGCGCGCTCCGCTTCGCCACCGAGCTCACGCGGGAGGCCTGGGGCGGCAAGCTGTTGGACATCGAGACGCTGTTCGTGCTCAATCCGCTGGAGGTGGAAGGATCGCTGCAGTTCACCCCCGAGCAGATCGAGCGCTTCGCGGGCGAGGAGCTCGACCGCTTCACGAAGCTGAACGCGCCGGCGACCCATACCTCGCACCAGGTGCTCATCGGCTATCCACGCGAGGAGATCCTGCGCAATATCGAGGACCGGCGGGCCGACATCGTCATCCTCGGCACCCACGGCCGCAGCGGCTTCGAGCGGATGATGATCGGCAGCATCGCCTCCGAGATACTCCAGCGGGCCCGCTGCAACGTCGTCGTGGTGCCTCCGGCCCTGACGGCGGAGGGGCTGTCCGCCGAGCAGGATGAGACGGCCGATTGGAGCTTCGTGTCCGACGAGACGCCGGTGACGGCGCGGTAGCCCGCCACAGAAACGTCTTTGTAGGGGCGGCCCTGCGTGGACGCCCCTACAAAACTCTCCTCCCCCACGCCACCCCCTTCCCCACCACCAACGGCACCAGGCTCGCCACCGCCACCAGCCCCCACCCTGGCAGGCCGGGCGGGGTGAGACGGAGCACCGCCGCGAGCGGCGGCAGGTAGACGGCCAGCAGCAGCAGGCCCGAGCAGGCCAGGACGGCCCCCCAGATCCAGGGGCTGCGGACCACCTCGCTCCGCCCCATGTTGAACACGTGCCAGAGCTGGGCGAAGGAGAGGGTGAGGAAGGCCACCGTCACCGCCCGCGGCTCGCCGAGATGCAGGCCGCGGAAGGCCCCTTCGAGCGCTCCGAAGACGGCGGCGGTCATCACGGCGGCGTAGCCCGCGATGCCCAGCCACTGTCGGCGGCCCAGGAGCGGCTCCTTGGGATCGCGCGGCGGCCGCTCCATCACGCCCGGCCCCCCCTCTCCCATCCCCAGAGCCAGGGCCGGCAGGACGTCCGTCACCAGATTGAGGAAGAGGAGCTGGAGCGGCAGCACGGGGAGCGGCAGGGAGGTGAGCGGCGCGCTCGCCACCACCAGGATCTCGGACGTGTTGCAGGAGAGCAGAAAGAAGACGAAGCGTCGGATGTTGTCGAAGATCACCCTTCCCTGGCGCACGGCGGCGGCCAGGGTGGCGAGGGAGTCGTCCTTGAGCACCACATCCGCCGCCTCGCGCGCCACCTGGCTGCCGTGGCGGCCCATGGCGATGCCGATGTCCGCCTTGCGCAGGGCCGGCGCGTCGTTGACGCCGTCGCCGGTCATGGCCACCACGTCGCCCGCCTGCTGGAAGAGGCTCACCAGGTCGAGCTTCTGCTCGGGATCGACGCGGGCGAAGACGTCCGCCTCCAGCAGGCGCCGGTGCTCCTCGGGCGAGCAGTCCGCGGCCCGCCGGAGCTCCCGGCCGGTGACCACCTTCGGATCACCCCCGCCGAGCCCCACCGCCCGGGCCACCGCCGCCGCCGTGGGCGCCTGATCGCCGGTGACCATCACCACCCGGATGCCCGCCCTCCGGCAGGCCTCCACCGCGGGACGGGCGTCCGCGCGCGGTGGATCCTCCAGCACGGCAAGCCCGCGCCAGATCAGCTCCAGGTAGGGGGATTCGTCCGCGGCGGCGGCCGTCCGCTCGGCCAGCCCCAGGATGCGGAACCCTTGGGCCCCCAGCTCGTGATTGCGGCCGAGCCATCGCCGGCGCTCCTCGTCCGCGAGGCCGCAGGCGGCCAGCACGGCCTCGGGAGCCCCTTTCACGGCGACGCGGAAACCGGTGTCCGGCGGGCGCGGCGCGCGATGGAAGGTCGCCATCATCTTCGTGGCCGGATCAAACGCCTCCTCCCTTTCGCGGGGGAAGCGCCGCAGCAGCTCCGCGCGGTCGAGCCCGGCGCGCTCCCCGGCCGCCAGCAGCGCCAGCTCCATGGGATCGCCGGCCGCGGCGTCGGCGTTGTTGCAGAGCAGGGCGATCTCCAGCGCCACCCGGGCCTCCGGAGCCTCCGATTCCGGCGGCAGATCGCCGCCCTCGACGGCGAGCCGGGTGAGGGTCATCCGGTTCTCGGTGAGCGTCCCCGTCTTGTCGGTGGCGACCAGGGTGACGGCCCCCAGGGTCTCCACCGACGACAAACGGTTCACCAGGGCGTTGCGCCGCGCCATCCGCCATACCCCGCGAGCCAGCGCCAGGGTGGCCACGATGGGAAGCCCCTCGGGCACGGCGGCCACGGCGAGAGCGATCCCGGTCTCGATCATCAGGAACAGGCCGCGGCCGGCGAGCACGCCCGTGATGGTGGTGAGCGCGGCGATCCCCAGCGTCACCAGGCCGAGCGTGCGGCCCAGGCGCTCCAGACGGTTCTCCAAGGGGGTCCGCTCGCCGCCGGACGCCTCGGCCAGGGCGGCGATGCGGCCGAGCTCGGTCGCCATGCCGGTCGCCACCACCATCCCTTCGCCGGAGCCGCGCACCACCGGCGTGCCCCGGAAGAGCATGCCGGTCCGCTCGGCGAGCGGGGTCTCCTCGGGCACCGGATCGGCCCCCTTGTCCACCGGCAGCGATTCGCCTGTGAGCTGCGATTCGTCCACCTGGAGTCGCGAGGCCGCCAGCAGGCGCAGGTCGGCGGTCACCAGA
>QHVW01000315.1 GCA_003223675.1 Acidobacteriota bacterium | reverse complement strand
TTGCTGGTAGTGGGTTCTTTCGTAGGGGCGGCCCTGTGTGGCCGCCCTGGAAGGGGGGCGTCTGGGTCGCCGGGGACCTCCCCCACCCCAGGGCGGCCACACAGGGCCCGCCCCTACAGAAAATCCGCTATTCCAGGCTGACGGTGTACTACCCGCATTAACGCTTCAACCGAGTCCCCCTCTCCCGGCCGGTGGGAGGGCGATGGGAGAGGGGACAGGGGTGAGGTTTCGGGTGGGGGCCCCCCTACATCCCCTTCGTCTGCGACCCCTGCTCGATCTTCGGGCCCTTCTCGCGGCGCTGGGCGTACATGTTGGCGGCGCGGTCGAAGAGCTTGAGGGCCTGCTGGAGCTGGATGTCCCCCTCGGAGAGCACGCGGTGCCGGGCCTCCTGGCCGCTGGTGGAGTTCGCGATCTCGGCGCGGATCTGGAGGATGACGCTGTCGCGGACCTCCTGCTTGGTGAGGTTCTTGTCGATCTCCTCCTGCGTGGCCAGCTTCTCCTTGATCAGCCACTGGCTGAGCTCGGCGATCACCTTGTTCGCGTCCGGCTTCCAATCGGCCTTCACCTTGTTGCGGCTGGCGTAGTCGACCGCGAAGTTGAGGAAGGCGTTGCGGGCCAGCAGGAACTGCTCGAAGGGGGAGAGGTCCTGGTCCTTCACGATCACGTCCGGCGTGATGCCGCCACCGCCGTAGACGTTGCGGCCGAGATCGGTGTGGAAGATATCCTTCGGATCGACCGCCTTGCCGGTGACCTCGGGAGAGCCCGCGTCCGCGTGGGTGTAGTAGTCGAAGTAGGAGGTGTAGTCGCGCTGGATCAGGCGGCCCGAGGGGGTGTAGTACTTGGCCGTGGTCAGCGCCAGGCCCGCTCCGTAGGAGAGGTTGTACACCGTCTGCACCAGCCCCTTGCCCCAGCTCGGGGTGCCCACGATCAGCCCCCGGTCGTGGTCCTGGAGGGCGCCGGAGAGGATCTCCGAGGCCGAGGCCGTCCCCTCGTTGACCAGCACCACCACCGGCGCCTCGAGCGGCGGATACTTGCCGTCGGCCCGGTAGGTCTGGAACGAGTCGCGGGTCCGACCCTTGGTCTCCACGATCTTCGACCCCTCGGGGAGGAACTGGTCGGCGATGTCGATCGCCTGATCGAGCAGGCCGCCGCCGTTGTTCCGCAGGTCGAGCACGAGCTGCTTCATCCCGGAGCCGCGGAGCTTCTCGATCGCGTCGGCCATCTCCTTGCCGGAGCCGCGGGCGAACTCGGTGAGCTGGATGTAGCCGGTCGTCGGGTTGAGCATGTAGCTCTGGCGGACGGTGGTCTGCGGGATCTCGGCCCGGGTCACCGACATGGTCAGCGGCTGGGGGAGGCCCCGCCGGGTGATGGAGATCTTGACCTGGGTCCCCTTGGGGCCCTTGAGCTTGCCCACCGCCTCGTCGAGGGTCATGGTCTCGGTCGGCTCCCCCTCGATGGTGCTGATCACGTCCCCGGCCTGGATGCCGAGCCGCGCGGCCGGCGTGCCCTCGAGCGGAGAGATGACGGTGAGCTGGCCGTTGCGGACCCCCACCAGGATGCCCAGCCCATAGAAGCTGGTCTGCTGCTTCTCGCGCATCCCTTCGTAGGCTTCCGGATTCAGGAAGGCGGTGTGGGGGTCGAGCGACCGGAGCATGCCGTTGACCGAGGAGTAGACGAGATCCTTGTAGCTCACGTCGGCCCCGTAGCGGTCGTGCTCCAGGTTGATCAGCTCGGTATAGAGGCGCAGGGAGTCCCGCGTCTCGTCGGTGACGGCAAGGAGCCGGTCGCCCAGCAGGCCGCCGAGCGCCAGCGCGAGCGTGAACAGTGCGATTGCTGCGATGCGCCAAGAACGTCTCATGGAAAAGATTGTACCATCCCGGGAAGGCCGCGCCCCCACGATCCGTCTTGACTTTGCCGGCCCCCCGGCCGGATGATCGGGGGTCTGGAGGGTCCCATGGGCTCGTTGGGCTTTTCCGAGATCGCCTTCATCGTCATCGTCGCCCTGCTCCTCTTCGGCCCCAAGAAGCTGCCCGAGATCGGGCGGACCCTGGGCCGGGGCATGGCCGAGTTCCGCCGGGCCACGGACGAGCTCAAGCGGTCGATCAACACCGAGCTGGCGCTCGACGAGAGCCCCGTGCCGCCGGTGCTGCGGACGCGCCGGATCGAGGATCCCGTGGAGCCGCCGGCGATGGCGCCCTTCCCCGGCGAGGCTCCGCAGCTCACGGAGCCCCGGACGATCGCCTCGTTCCCCGCGCCCGCCGAGCCGGTGGCCGAGCCCGTTCAACCCGTGGCTGCGGACGCCCCCGAGCCGGTCGCCGTTCCCGCTCCGGACCACTTGCCGGAGCCCCCCCGCTGAGCCGTTCCCGGCCTCCGAGCCCCGTTGACGGATGATCCCCTCCGATCCGAGCCCCGCGCGTCCGACCACGCCCCAGCAGGAAGAGCTGGCGCGGATGTCGCTCATGCAGCACCTGGAGGAGCTGCGCAAGCGCATCCTCTGGTCGGTGCTGTTCGTCACCATCGCGTTCTTCCCCTGCTGGGCCTACTACCACGAGATCTACAGGTTCCTGGTCGCGCCGCTCAAGCGAGTCGCTGTCGCTGAAAACCTTCCTAAGGACTTCAAGCTCTCCTACCTGTCGATGACCGATCCGTTCATCCTGTACTTCAAGATGGCGGCTCTGGTGGCGGTCTTCCTCGCCTCTCCCTTCCTCCTGTACCAGCTCTGGGCCTTCATCTCGCCCGGGCTCTACAGCCGGGAGCGGAAGCTGGCGGGGCCGTTCATCTTCTTCACCTCGCTCTTCTTCCTCTGCGGCGGCGCCTTCGGCTACTACATCGCCTTCCCTATGGGAGCGCGCTTCCTGCTCGGCATCGGCGGCCCGGACCTGAACCCGGTGATCACGGTCGACAAGTACTTCGGATTTCTGATGACGGTGATCCTGGGGCTCGGCCTGATGTTCGAGCTGCCGATCCTCATCATGCTGCTGGCGCTCGTGGGCGTGATCACCCCCCGCTTCCTGATGCGCTTCTGGCGGCACGCGGTGGTGGTCAT
>QHVW01000206.1 GCA_003223675.1 Acidobacteriota bacterium | reverse complement strand
GGATTCATCGCCGGCCGCCGGCTCGCGTCCGAGAAGGACACCATGAACCGGTTGTGGGCCGTCGAGAGCGCCTACACGACGACCGGCGCCATGGCCGACCATCGCCTGGCCCTGCCGAGCGGCCAGATCGGTGCCTTCGCGCTCGCCCTCGCCCAGGCGTTGGGAGTCCCCGGCGTGACGGGTGCAGGGCCGGTTGCGGGAGTGGATCCACACTGGCTCGCGACGCTCGCCAAGGACCTCAAGGAGAGCTCCGGCCATAGCCTTGTCGTCGCGGGACGGGAGCAGCCTCCCGCGGTGCACGCCCTGGCGCTCGCGATCAACGCCGTGCTCGGCAACGTCGGGACCACCGTCCTGCTGCGCGAGCTGACCGGTGCGATGCCGGCGAGCACGGCGGAGCTGGAGAAGCTGGCCGCGGCGATTCAGGGTGGCGCGGTCTCGACGCTCGTCGTCCTGGGTGGCAATCCGGTCTACGACGCGTACGCCGACCGCCGGCTGGACCTCAAGAAGGTCAAGAGCGTCATCCACCTCGGGACGGCGGTCGACGAGACGGCGGAGCAGGCGCACTGGCACCTCCCTGGGACCCATTTCCTGGAGGCCTGGGGAGATTGCCGGTCGGCGGACGGCACGTTGAGCGTGGTGCAGCCGCTGATCGCGCCCCTGTTCGACGGCCACAGCGAGATCGAGTTGCTGGCCCTCCTGGCGACCGGCGCGGAAACGCCGGGCTACGACCTGGTGCGGGAGACCTGGAAGGGGCTGCTGCCGGCGGGAGCTGGACCGACGGCCCTCGACGACGCCTTCAACCGGGTGTTGCACGACGGCCTCCTGGCGAACAGCGCGGTGCCGCCCGTCACGGCGTCCCTGGGAGCCGTGCCGGCCGAGGCGCTCGCGCAGCTCACCCGTCCGCCGGCGCAGGGGCTCGAGCTGGTGCTCCGGCCCTCGCCGGCGCTGCACGACGGGCGCTTCGCCAACACCGGCTGGCTCCAGGAGCTGCCCGACGCGATCACCAAGATGACCTGGGGCAACGCCGCCCTGCTCGCACCGAAGACCGCCAAAAGCCTGCACGTGGAGAACGAGGACGGCGTGCGGGTCAAGGTGCCCATCATGGGATCAACCGCGGAGGTCGAGCTGCCGGCGTGGATCGTACCCGGACAGGCCGAGGGCACCGTCGTCGTGCACCTCGGCTATGGCCGGCGCGCGGCCGGCCGGGCCGGCACCGGGGTGGGGACCGACGTCTATCCCCTGCGCACCAGCGCGGCGTCCGGCTTCGTCTCCGGCGCGTCGCTCACCCCCTCGGGGAAGCGCCACCGCATCGCCCAGACCCAGGACCACGGCACCATGGCTGTCCGTCACCCCGGCGATCCGGCCGACGATCCGGATCGCCCGATCGTGCGCGAGGCCTCACTCGCGGAGTGGCGCCACAAGCCGCACTTCGCCGCCGAGATGGTCGAGATCCCGAAGACCGGACCGCTGTGGGACGAGCACCGCTACGACAAAGGCCCGCAGTGGGGCATGGCGATCGACCTGACCTCCTGCATCGGCTGCAACGCCTGCGTGATCGCCTGCCAGAGCGAGAACAACGTCCCGGTCGTCGGTCACGAGCAGGTGCGCCGCGGCCGCGAGATGCACTGGCTGCGCATGGACCGCTACTTCGCCGGCCCGGAGGACCATCCCGAGATGGTGTTCCAGCCGATGCCCTGCCAGCAGTGCGAGAACGCACCCTGCGAGCAGGTCTGCCCGGTGGCGGCGACCACGCACACCGAAGACGGTTTGAACGCGATGGTCTACAACCGTTGCATCGGCACCCGCTACTGCTCGAACAACTGCCCGTACAAGGTGCGGCGCTTCAACTTCTTCAACTACACGAAGGACACGCCCGAGCTGCTCAAGATGGCCGCCAATCCGGACGTGACCGTGCGCTCGCGCGGCGTGATGGAGAAGTGCACCTATTGCGTGCAGCGGATCCAGGCCGCGAAGATCGACGCCAAGATGGCCGAGCGCCCGCTCAAAGACGGCGACGTCCGCACCGCCTGCCAGCAGACCTGCCCCACCCAGGCGATCATCTTCGGCGACATCCGCGATCCCAAATCCCAGGTCAACGAGCGCAAGGCGAACAGCCGCGATTACGTCCTGCTCGCCGAGCTCGGCAACCGGCCGCGCACCAGCTATCTGGCACGCATCAGGAACCCTCATCCCGAGCTGATGCCCGAGAAGAAGGAGGCCTGAGCCGATGCGACGCACGAACCTGGCGCTCGCGCTCGCCCTGCTCGCCCTCTCCGGCTGCCGCGGCTGCACCTCCAGCCGGCCGCCGATCCATCCCAATCCCAACATGTACAACCAGCCCCGGTACGAGCCCCAGGCCGCGAGCGCGTTCTTCTACAACGGCCAGGCCATGCGGCCGCCGGTGCCGGGCACCGTGGCCCGCGGCGAGCTGCGCGATCTCACCAAGGACGGGCCGTACTGGACGGGCAAGGACGCCGGCGGCATGTTCGTCACCGCGATCCCGAAGCCCCCGCAGGATGAAGTCCGCCGCAACGATTACCCGGTGGACTACGCCGAGCGCGGGAAACAGCGCTTCGAGATCTACTGCGCCGCCTGCCACGACAAGGGCGGCGACGGCAAGGGCATCCTCTTCGAGCGCGGCAAGGTGCCGACGCCGTCCTTCCACACCGACAAGCTGCTCCAGATGCCCGACGGCCAGATCTTCGACACCATCACCAACGGCACGGGCCTGATGCCGGCGTACCGCTATCCCATCCCGGTGCGCGACCGCTGGGCGATCATCGTCTACCTCCGCGCTCTCCAGGCCCATCGGCTCGCGCGCTCCGGCCGCCCCGTTCCGGCGCAGGTCCAGCCGGCGCCACCCGCGGCACCCGCGCCGACATCGCCCCAACCCGTGCCGCCGCAGCCGGCGACGCCCCAGCAGGTGAAGCCCCAGCAGGTGAAATCATGATGAAGAAGGGCCTCGCCGCCTTCCTCGCCGCATTGCTCGGTTTCGCGGTGATCGTCGGCATCGCCACCTTCCTGCTGCGCCGCGAGTACCACGCGCCCTATCGCGCGCCGGCCGCGGTGACGCAGGAGACCCCGCGGGCGCAGGGGATCGCCGACGAGAAGGCCGAGGTGGAGAAGCGCGACAAGGAGAAGCCCTACCAGGAGGTCGAGTACCGCCAGTTCCCGAAGATCGGCAGCCGGGTGGCGGTGTGGATCGCGGCGCAGCTCCATCTCCTCTTCGCCGCCTTCGTGCTGGCCGTGCCGCTGTTCGCCCTGGCCATCGAATTCATCGGCTATCGCACCAAGGACCGGCGCTACGACCGGCTGGCCCACGAGTTCACCAAGCTCCTGTCGGTGTCGTTCTCGCTCACCGCGACGTTCGGCGCCATGCTGACCTTCGGCCTGATCATCCTCTATCCGAAGTTCACCACCTACCTGGTGAGCGTGTTCTCGCCCACCTTCCTGCCGTACGTCGGCCTCTTCTTCTTCGAGGCCTTCTTCCTCTACACCTACTACTACGGCTGGGGGAAGTTCTCGCCCCGGGTCCACCTGGCTCTCGGGCTGGGCCTGAACGTGGTCGGCACGGGGATCATGCTGATCGCCAACGCCTGGCTGACCTTCATGACCTCGCCGTCCGGGATCTCCGAGAAGGGCGCCCTGATCAGCACCTGGGACGCGGTGCGCAACTACACCTGGATGCCGATCAACGTCCACCGCATCATCGCCAACGTCGCCTTCGGCGGCTCGGTGGCCGCGGCCTACGCCGCCTTCAAGTTCCTCGGCGCCAAGACCGACGAGGAGCGCGCCCATTACGACTGGATGGGCTACATCGGCAATTTCGTCGCCATCTGCGCCTTTCTGCCGCTGCCCTTCGCCGGGTATTACCTGGCCAAGGAGATCTACGCCTACTCGCAGACCCTGGGCCTGACCATGATGGGCGGCGCCTTCTCCTGGCTGTTCATCATCCAGGCGGTGCTGATCGGCAATCTCTTCCTCGCCGCCAACTACTACCTCTGGCTGGGAATGGGCCGGATCTCCGGCGCCGAGCAGTTCCAGAAATACATCAAATATCTGCTCATCCTGGTCGCCACCTGCTTCGCGGTCTGGGCGACGCCGCGCTCGATCATCTCGACGGTCTCCGAGGTGCGGGCGATGGGCGGCTCGGCCCACCCCGCCCTGCAGTTCCTGGGCGTGATGTCGGCCAAGAACACCGCCGTCAACATCCTGATCCTCACCACCTTCCTGAGCTTCCTGCTCTACCGGCGCAGCGGCAAGACGCCGACCGTGTCCTGGGCGAAGGCGGGCAACCGCGCGCAGCTCGCGATCTTCCTGGTCGCCGCGACGATCGTCATCTCCCTCGGGATCTTGGGCTACTTCGTCGAGGCCCGGGTGCGCATCGGCTTCTCGATCCCGCAGGTGCTGTCCGTGCTCTTCACGATGGTGTCGGTGACGGTGATCGACGTCTTCCTGTACCGCAACGCCACCAAGACGGGCGAGGTGCGCTGGGGCCAGATCGCGCCCATCTCGCAGTACGTGCTGATCTTCATCGCCGTCACCTTCACCTGGCTGATGGGCCTCATGGGCTACGTGCGCTCGGGGCTGCGCCAGCACTGGCACGTCTATGGCGTCATCCGCGATACGTCCGTCGACGCCTTCACCCCCACGCTGGGGTTCGCCACCCGGATCGTCTCGGTCTGCGTGCTCCTCTTCTTCCTGCTCATCAGCTTCGTCTTCTGGCTGGCCAGCCTGACCGGCAAGAAGGACTGGGAGCCCCGGCCGGAGAAAGCTGCCGAGACCGAGCGGCCCGGGCTCGAGCCGGTGGGAGCCGCCGAATGAAAGTGCCGGTGAGCCTCCGCATCGCCGCGCTGGCGGTCGCCACGACCGGCTTCTACACCTACGTCGGCCAGTTGGTGCCGCAGAAGGAAGTGCACCCGCCGGCGGAGGTGGCGATCAGCAAGGACATGAAGCCCGACGAGATGGCGAAGGTCGGGCGCGAGATCATGGAGGGCAAGGGGCTCTGCTTCACCTGCCACACCATCGGCAAGAAGGGTCCCCTGCGCTTCCCGGATCTCGAGGGCGTCGACGTCCGCGCCAAGAGCCGCGTGCCGGGGTTCTCCGACGTCGATTACTTCGCCCAGTCGATCTACCAGCCCAGCGCGTTCATCGTGCCCGGCTTCAACCCCGGCATGCCGGTGATCAACAAGCCGCCGATCGGCTTGACGGACGACGAGATCCTGGCGGTGATCGCCTATCTCCAGACCCTCGGCGGCAAGACGACCGTGACGATGCAGACGAAGCTGCCGTATCAGGCGGGCGGCAACGGGCAAGCGGCGGCGGGCACCGTCGCGCCTCCGCCGGCCGGCCCGACCGGTGGACCGGCGGCGACCACCGCGGCCGCTCCGGCACCCCAGAACGCCGGCAAAAAACCCGAGACGCCCCAGAACCCGAACCCGAGCCCCCCGCAATGAGCGATCGACTGTCCAGGAGGCCGAGGAGAACGACCCGATGATGCCGATCGTCTGGTGGGTGGCCCTGCTGCTCCTCGCGGTGCAATTCGCGCTCTGGAAGCTCCGCGCCGGGACGTTCCTGTGGACCCTGGCGAGCTGGTTCTCGATCTACCTGTTCCTGCATTTCGGGTTCACCGTCCCGGTGCCGCAGTCGGTGATCTCGCTCTACCTGGGCATCACCACCCTGGCGACCGTCGCCTACGTCACCTCGGACCGCGAGCGGCTGCGCAATTTCACCGCTCCCCTGGTGCGCCTGTGCATCGAGCCCGGGCGGCGGCCGGTGCTCTACGGCGTGGCGGTCCTGCTGCCGGCGCTGGCGGCCTTCGGGACCTGGCGGAGCATGAACGTTCCGCTCGAGGCGCCGGCGTTCGGGCGCACCATCCACCCGGCGCCGCCCGACTCGATCACCGTGCACGACAAGCCGTTCAACCTGATCACGCTCGAGAACCCCTACCGGAAGCTGGAGAAGAGCGATCCCGCGGCCTTCGCCCGCCACCTCGCCAACGGCAAGCGGGTCTTCTATCAGAACTGCGTCTACTGTCACGGCGATGCCATGCGCGGCGACGGCATGTACGCGCACGGCCTGAATCCGATCCCGACGAACTTCGCCGAGGGCGGCACGCTCGCCCTGCTCCAGGAGTCGTTCCTCTTCTGGCGCGTCAGCAAGGGAGGCCCCGGGCTGCCCGAGGAGGGCGGTCCCTGGGATACGGCCATGCCGGCCTGGGAGAGCTTCCTGACCGAGGACGAGATGTGGGACGTGATCCTGTTCCTCTACGACTACACGGACCAGCGTCCGCGGGCGCGCGAGGTGAAGGAATGAGCCCGCGGAAGATCTGCGTCCTTCTCGCGTCGACGCTGTCCGTTGCGCTGGCGGCGCCGGCCGCCGCGCAGACACCGAAGGTTCCCGGCAGCCCGCTCTACCAGAAGCTCTGCTCCCAGTGCCACGGCGAGAAGGGGGACGGTTTGGGGTTAGCCGCGCCGCGCCTGCTGCCGCGCCCCCGCGACTTCACCGCCGGCAAGTTCAAGATCCGGCACACGCCGAGCGGCGCCCTCCCCACCGACGAGGACCTGGAGCACGTCATCCGCGAGGGCATGCCGTACACCTCGATGCCGGCCTGGAAGCATCTCTCCGACGGCCAGATCAAGGAGCTGGTCGCCGCGGTCAAGTCCTTCTCGCCGGATTTCGCGAATCCCGAGAAGAAGCCGAAGCCGGTCGCCATCCCCAAGGCGCCGGCCTTCTCCCAGGAATCGGCGAAGAAGGGCAAGGAGGTCTACGCCCGCATCGGCTGCCCGGCCTGCCACGGCCAGCTCGGGCGCGGCGACGGCACCTCGGCGCTGACGCTCAAGGACGATTGGGACCATCCGATCCGGCCCGCCGACCTGACCAAGCGCTGGACGTTCCGCGGCGGCCCGACGCGCGAGGACATCTACCGGACGTTCACCACCGGCGTCAACGGCACCCCGATGCCGTCCTTCGCCGAATCTCTCAGCGCCGCGGAGCGCTGGCAACTGGTGGACTACATCGTCTCCCTGGATCCCCGCGACGAGCCGGGATACGCGGAGCTGGTCCAGGTGCAGTGGACGACCGACGAGATCGCCCTCGACGACCTCGCGAAGGCCAAAAAGCTGTTCGCGTCCGCCCGGCCGGCGTACTTCCCGGTCATCGGCCAGATCACCGAGCCGGGCCGGGCCTTCCACCCCTCCGCCAACGGCGTGACGGTGCGGGCGGTCTACAGCTCCAGCGAGATCGGCTTCCTCGTCACCTGGCACGACATGCGGGCCGACACCACGGGGCACAATGCCCCTGATCTGGCCGTGCCGCCCGAGGAAGACCAGGGAGATGTAACCCCGGCGGCCTCTTCGAACAAGGGGGGTGGAGGTGTCTTCGGCGAGGAGGAGGAAACCCCCTCCGGCCCTTCCGCTCCCGCCGCCCCCGCCAACACCGCGTCCAGCGCCGACAACGTCTTCGGCGAGGAGGAAGGCGCGACCGCGACCGCCGCGCCGGGAGCGGAATTCTCGGACGCGGTCGCGATCCAGCTCCCCAATCAGTTGCCGAGCGGTCCGCGGAAGCCCTATTTCATCTTCGGCGACGCGCAGAGCCCCGTCGACCTCTGGTTCGTCGACCTGGCGAAGAAGGTGGCGACGCGCTACAGCGGAGCCGGCAGCAAGAGCCTCTCCGTGGTCGAAGGCGAGGACGTGACCGCGATCGCGGGCTACGACAATGGCGAATGGTCGGTGATCTTCAAGCGCGCGCTCCGCGGCAGCGGCGGCGTGACCTTCACCGAGGGCCAGTACGTTCCCATCGCCTTTTCGCTCTGGGACGGCGCCCAGCGCGAGCGCGGCAACAAGCGCGGCTTGACGCGGTGGATGTATTTGTACACCATGCCCAAGGAGACCCCATCAGCTCTCTGGCCGATGCTGCGGGCCGTTCTCGCCGTGCTGGCCGTCGAGATTCTGTTGATCGTCTGGGTCCGGCGGCGGCACGCCCTGAAGAGCCAGGATAGACCGAGCCAGGGTACAGAGCCCCAGGACAGAAAGGTTCCAGTCCATGTATAGCAAGATCTATGTTCCGGTCGACAACTCCGACTTCTCGAACCGGGCGATCACCAACGCCGTGGCGCTCGGCAAGGCGTTCGACGCCGCGCTGGTGGGGAGCCACGTCTACGCCGCCCGCATGCACGACTACCGCTTCAAGCAGATGGAGTACACCCTCCCCGACGAGTACCTGGACGAGGTCGAGCTCGAGCGGCAGCGCAAGATCCACGACAGCCTGATCACCCTCGGCCTCAAGCTGATCTCGGAGAGCTACCTCGACCAGATGCAGAACCTCTGCCGCGACCAGGGGCTCCCCTTCGAGCCGCGGATGATGGACGGCAAGCACCACACCGAGCTGCTGCGCGACATCCAGAGCGTCGACTGCGACCTGGTGGTGCTCGGAGCGCTCGGCATCGGCCGCGTCAAGGACAGCGAGATCGGCTCGGTCTGCGACCGCGTGGCGCGCAGCAGCGGACGCGACGTCTGGGTGGTCAAGCACCTGCCGAAGCAGGACGAGCCCGAGCGCGACACGATCCTCGTCGGGATCGACGGCAGCCCGCAGTCGTTCGGCGCGCTGCAGACGGCTCTGGAGCTCGCGAAGCGCTTCGACAAGAAGGTCGAGATCATCGGCGTCTACGATCCCTACCTCCACTACTCGGTCTTCCACGGCATCGTCGGCGTGCTCTCCGAGAAGGCCTCCAAGGTCTTCCGCTTCGAGGAGCAGAACCAGCTCCACGAGGAGATCATCGACACCGGCCTGGCGCAGATCTACCAGTCGCACCTGGAGGTCGCCGAGCGCATGGCGCTCGACGCGGGCGCCCTGGTGACCAAGACGCTCCTCGACGGCAAGGCGTTCCAGAAGATCCTCGACCACGTGCGGAAGACCAACCCGTGGTTGGTGATCGTCGGCCGCATCGGCGTCCACAGCGAGGCGGACGAGACCGGTCTCGGCAGCAACACCGAGAACCTGCTCCGCCGCTGCCCGTGCGACGTCCTGCTCTCGACCCGGCTCGCCTATCCCGACATCGACGTGCGCGCCGAGGAGAGCATCAAGTGGACGCCCGAGGCCGAGGAGCGGATGACGCGCGTGCCGCCGCAGGTCAAGGGCATCGCCCGCACCGGCATCCTGCGCCTGGCGCTGGAGAAGGGGCACAGCGTGGTCACCAACTCGGTGATCGACGAGGCGATGGACCGCTTCATGCCGAAGCAGTCGCGAGACCTGACGTTCCAGCTCGCCGAGCGCATGGCGCTGGAGCTCGCCGAGCGCCAGCCGGTCGCGGTCTGCAAGCGCTGCGGCGTCGCGGCGAGCGAGCCCGATGCCGTGCGGTGCGGCGTCTGCGGCGGCACGGAGCTCGAGCGGATCGACCGCGAGATGCTCGAACGGATCGCTCGCGCCGAAGGCGGTCTGACCGAAGAGGTCACCTACGACGGCAGGAAGCTCAAGTGGAGCGAAAGCGCGAAGCGGGCCCTGTGGACCTTGAAGGACGCCTACAAGCGCCGCCGGGCCAAGGCGCGGATCGAAAAGACCGCGCGCCTGCGCAAGCTCCCGACCATCACGCTGGAGCTGGCGCAGCAGGTGGTCGAGGAGGAGACCGGCGTGCCGCTCGACTCCGGGATCGCCGCGGTGGGCAACGTGGACGCCGCGA
>QHVW01000205.1 GCA_003223675.1 Acidobacteriota bacterium | reverse complement strand
CCGCTCGACCTCGGGCCGGCGGAGGAGGCTGTAGTGGTCTCCGGGCAGGAGGGTCCGGTCGAGGCCGGCCGGGACGAGCCGGCTCCAGGCGTCGAGCGCGGCGGCGCAGGAAGCGGCGGTCGCCTCGGAAACCCAGAGGGTGAGGCGGCCGGTGTAGGGCTCGGGCGCGTAGGCGCGGCTCGCCTGGAGGTTGGCGGCGAAAGTGGCGAAGAGCGGCTCGGGGTTTCAACCCTGGGTGATGGGGCGTCGGCCGCAGGTGGGGGCGTGAGCGAGCCCATGGGTTGGGCTGCTGCGAGAGGTGTAGAATGACTGCGAGGTGAGCCATGGAAGCGACTCTCGACCAACTCGGCAGGATCGAGCTCCCCAAGGAGCTCCGTGACGATCTAGGGCTATCGGCCGGAACTGTGCTGACCATTGAAGAGAGGAGCGGCGGCATCCTCCTGAAGCCGGTCGGCAGCCGAGCAGGTCTGGTCCGCAAGGAAGGGGTCCTCGTGTTCGCCGGAGAAGCCGAAGAGGACCTTGCCCTGGCGGTGCAGCGTGACCGAGACGAGCGGTCACGCAAGGTGGCCGGCCTCGGATGAGGGTCTTTTTCGATACCTCCGTTCTGGTTGCCGCCCTCTTTGAAGGGCATGCCTTCCATCGCCAGGCTTTTCCCTGGCTGAAGCGTGCCCGCGAGCGCGAATTCTCTTTCCTCGTGGCGACCCATACGTTGGCCGAGCTGTATTCGGCACTGACGAGTTTGCCGGTCAAGCCGAAGATCACTCCTGGTGCGGCTCAAGAGTTGATTCACGAGAATGTGGAGACCGTAGCGGAAATGGTTTCTCTGTCTCCGGCCGATTATTCGCTGACGCTTCAGCGAATTGCGGAGCTTGGACTGCCGGGCGGCGTTGTCTATGATGCCCTCCTGGCGCGAGCCGCCGAGAAGTCGGCAGCGGATCGGCTACTCACGTTCAACGTCAAGGACTTTCGGCGCGTCTGGCCTTCTGGAACTTCGGTTCTTTTTGTTCCCGAGTAGGTAGCCGCCGCCTCAATACGATCCTGCTGAGCTTTTTCGCCGCGGCGGCCCTGGTGCTGGCCGCCGTGGGGACCTACTCGATCCTGGTCTACACCTTGTTCCGGACGAGCTGAGCGGTCAGCTCCCTCGCCAGCCGCTCGACCTCGGGCCGGCGGAGGAGGCTGTAGTGGTCTCCGGGCAGGAGGGTCCGGTCGAGGCCGGCCGGGACGAGCCGGCTCCAGGCGTCGAGCGCGGCGGCGCAGGAAGCGGCGGTCGCCTCGGAAACCCAGAGGGTGAGGCGGCCGGTGTAGGGCTCGGGCGCGTAGGCGCGGCTCGCCTGGAGGTTGACGGCGAAGGTGGCGAAGAGCGGCTCGATCTGGGCCAGGCCGAAATCGGCGGGCAGGAGGCCGGCGGTGTGGCCGAGGCGGACGACGTGTGCGAGCTTCTCCTGCTCCGGCAGGGAGCGCAGCTCTTCGGGGGAGATCCCGACATTGGAGCCGAGCAGGCGGGCCATGTCCTGGGCGAACGAGGCCACGAGCTCCTCGTCCGTGGCCGGCGCGGTTGCGGTCTCCGGCGGCAAGGTGTCGATCAGCGCGAGGAGCTCGGGCTCCTGGCCTTCCGCCGCGAGCTGCCTGGCCATTGCGAAGGCGACCAGCCCGCCCATGGACCAGCCGCCGAGCCGGTAGGGTCCTTGCGGCTGGACGCGGCGCACCTCGGCGAGGTAGCGGGCCGCCATCTCTTCGATGCTTTTCGCCGGCGGCCGGTCGTCTGGAGTCTGGAGGGCATAGAACGGCTGGTCCGGCGCGAGATGGCGGGCGAGGTCCAGATAGCAGAGGACGTTGCCGCCGACCGGATGGACACAGAAGAAGGGAGCCTGATCGGTGTCCCGATTCGTGGCGGGTTTGATGGCGACGAGAGAGCCGCGTCCCTTCCGGCCGGCCGGGTGGCCGCCGGACGTCTCGGCGAGCGCCGCGAGGGCTTCCAGGGTCGGAGCGGAGAACAGGGCCGCGAGGGGGAGGGTCGTGCCGAGACGCTTCTCGATCCGGGCCATCAGGAGGACGGCGAGAAGGGAGTGGCCGCCGCGTTCGAAGAAGTTGTCGTGAGCTCCGATGTGGGCGATGCCGAGGAGCTCGGCCCAGATCTCCGCCAGGACCTCTTCGACGGCGGTCCGCGGCGCGACGAACCCGGGGGCCGGTCCGCTGTCCGGCTCGGGCAAGGCCTTGCGGTCGACTTTGCCGGTGGGGGTGAGCGGCAGGGCCGGGAGCGCCACGATCGCCGAGGGGAGCATGAAATCGGGCAGCTTGTCGCGCAGGGCCTGGCGGAGCGCGGCGGTGTCGACTTCGCCGGTGACGTAGGCGACGAGCCGGAGGTCGGCGGGGGATCCGACCGATCGGTCGGATTTCGCAACCACCACCGCTTCGCGCACGCCGGGCAGGGCGCTCAGCGCGGCCTCGATCTCGCCCAGCTCGATGCGGTAGCCGCGCACCTTGACCTGGTTGTCCAGGCGGCCGAGGAAATCGAGGGAGCCGTCGGGGAGCTGGCGCACGAGATCGCCGGTACGGTACAGCCGGGCGCCGGAGTCTCCGCTGAACGGATCAGGAATGAAGCGCTCGGCGGTCAGGTCCGGGCGGCCGAGATAGCCGCGCGCGAGGCCGGCGCCTCCGATCTGGAGCTCTCCGGGAACGCCCAACGGGGCGAGATTGCCGGCAGCCGCGACAACGTAGACGCGGACGTTCGGCAGCGGCCGGCCGATGCGCGAGGGCGGAGCGCCGGCCGTGAAAGGAACGGCCGTCGTGGTCACCGTGCATTCAGTCGGCCCATAGACGTTCCAGAAACGGGTAGGGCCTTGCCGGCTCCGCGCGAGGGCGGCGTCGCGGAGGCCGGCGTCGATGGCTTCGCCGCCCACCTGGACGAGCGCGGGTGCGGCGCCGCCTTCGCCCAGGCCGGCGTTGAGGAGCGGCCGGAGCTGCGACGGCGTGCAGTCGAACACGTCGAGCTGCTGCCGGCGCACGGTGTCCACCAACGCCGCGGGGTCGAGCCGCACGTGCTGCGGCAGGACGTGAAGGGAGTGGCCCCAGGCGAGTTGGACGAGAAGCTGGATGGAGCCATCGAAGGAGAACGAGGCGTTGACCCCCACCCGGAGCGGTCCCGCCTCCTCGCGGTAGACGGTCTCGGGCAAGGCCCGCGCCAGGTTTACCACTGCGCCGTGCCGGACGACGACTCCCTTCGGCCGGCCGGTCGAGCCCGAGGTGTAGATGATGTAGGCGGGATGATCGGCGAGGGACCTCACCCCCGATCCCTCTCCCATCGCCCCCCCTGCCTCCGGGAGAGGGGCGCCACCACCGAGCTCGTCGAGGAGCACGGCCGGGGTTCCGTTCGGCAAGCGGCTGGCGAGAACGGAGGTGGTGACCACGACCGGCGCCTTGCAGTCCTCCAGGATCCAGGCGATCCGTTCCGCCGGGTAGGTGGGATCGACGGGCACGTAGACGCCTCCCGCTTCGAGGATCCCCACAAAGCCGGCGATCGCTTCGACCGAGCGGTCGAGGAATAGGACGACCGGCACCTCGGGACCGACGCCGTGCTCGCGGAGACGCAGGGCCAGGCTCGCCGACTGCCGGCCGAGATCTCCGAACGTCAGCCGGCGGTCTTCGCAGACGGCGGCCAGGGCCTCGGGAGCTTCCGCGATCCGCCGAGCGATCCAGTGATGCAGGCACGGCGGATCCGCCGAGGCGCTCGCCGTGTCGTTCCATTCGATCGCAAGCTGGCTCCGTTCAGCGGCGGTGAGCAGTGGCAGCTCGGACAGCCGCCGCGCCGGGTCGTCCATGGCGCCGAGCAGCAGTTGCTCGAGGTGCGCGAGGAAGCGCTCCATGGTCGTAGCGTCGAAGAGGTCGGCGTCGTAGTCGAGCACGCCGCTCAGCCGGTCCGCGGCGTCGGTCAGCGCGAGATTGAGATCGAGCTTCGCCGAGCGGGCCGCGAAGGAGAGCGGGTGGAGCGTGATGCCGGGCAGCTCCAGGGGGGACTGCGGAATGCTCAGGACCTGGAAGCCGACCTGGAAGAGCGGCGTGTGCCGCAGGTCGCGCTCGGGCCGCAGCTCTTCGACCAGCTTCGCGAAGGGGACGCTCTGGTGGTCGTAGGCGCCGAGCGCGGTCTGGCGGACGCGGTCCACGAGGTCTCCGAAACCCGGATCGCCGGAGAGATCGGTGCGCAGGACGAGCATGTTGACGAAGAAACCGATCAGTTTTTCCACGTCGCCGTGATTGCGGTTGGCGATCGGCGTTCCGACGGAGATGTCGGTCTGGCCGGTGTGGCGGTGGAGGAGCGCCTGGAAGCCGGCGAGGAGAGTCATGAACAGAGTGGCGCCATGGTCGCGGCTGAAGGCGCGCAACGGCTCGGTCAGGGAGGGCCGGAGGAGCGGATGGAGCAGCCCGCTCGGCGCCTGGGCGAGGATCGGCCGCGGCCGGTCGGTGGGCAGCTCGAGCACCGCGGCGCCGGTGAGCTGTCCGCGCCACCAGGCGACCTGGCGCTCCAGCACCTCCCCCCGCAGCCATCCTCGCTGCCAGGCGGCGAAGTCGGCGTATTGGATGGCGAGTGGAGGCAGGGAGGCCGGCACGCCCGCGATCCGCGCGCGATAGAGGGCGGACAGCTCGCGCACGAAGACGCCGACCGACCAGCCGTCGAAGACGATGTGGTGGAACGAGAAGAGCACGGCGTGGTCGTTCTCGCCGAGGCGCATCAGGAGGCCGCGCACGAGCGGGCCGTGCGCCAGGGAGAAGGGCCGGAGCGCCTGGGAGAACGCGAGGCGGTGGATCTCTTCTCCGTGCAGGTCCCGCGGGAGCGCCCGCAGATCGATCACGGGGATCTCGAACGGGACCGGGGGCCGGATGACCTGCACGGCCTCGCCGTCGACTTCGGGGAAGGTGGTG
Organism: Acidobacteriota bacterium; assembly: GCA_003223675.1. Classification (GTDB taxonomy): domain Bacteria; phylum Acidobacteriota; class Thermoanaerobaculia; order Multivoradales; family UBA5704; genus DATARR01. Next base: position 20,979 of record QHVW01000205.1, on the reverse strand, counting down.
CGCAGGCTCTCGTGGCGGAGCAGGATCTCGTCCAGAGCGCCGCGGAAGGCGGCGGTGTCGAGCGGCCCCTCCAGGCGGAAGGCCGCCGCTTCGTTGTAGGCCAGAGCCCGCGCTGCGAGCCGGTCGAGGAACCACAGGCGCTCCTGGGCGAAGGAGAGCGGGAGGCGGCCGTCGCGCGGCACGGGGACGATCGGCGGCACGTCCGCCTCGCCGCCGCCGAGCCGCAGGCGCGAGATCTCGGCGGCCGCGGAGGCGACGCTCGGCGCCTCGAAGAACGTGCGCAGCGGCAGCTCGACGCCGAACGCCTGGCGCACGCGCGAGATGGCCTGGGTGGCGAGCAGGGAGTGGCCGCCGAGCGCGAAGAAGTCGTCTTCGACGCCGATCCGCTCCACGCCGAGCAGCTCCTGCCAGATCGCGAGCAGCCGCTCTTCGGTCGCATTGCGCGCCGCCACCAGCGACCGGCCGCTCTCCGGCGAGCCGCCGGGAGCCGGGAGCCGCCGCCGGTCGACCTTGCCGTTCGGGGTGATCGGCAGGGCGTCGAGCAGCACGAAGGCGGACGGCATCATGTAGGCGGGCAGGCGCGCCTCCAGGAAGGCGCGCAGCTCGGGGACGATGCGGCGGGCGAACCGGCCCTGGAGAGGGTTGTTGGTGTAGGCGGCGAGGGAGGGGGCGGTGCCGAAGGCGCCCTCACCCCCGGCCCCTCTCCCGTCTCCCTCCCAGGCCCCCGCCGGGAGAGGGGAGACCTGCAACTGGCTCCGGATCACCGCTTCGAACGATCCGTCCGCACCGGGCTCGGCCCAGCTCAGCTCGACCTGATAGGGAAAATCTTTCGCGAGATCCCAGAGGTCCTGCGGCTCGACGGCTCCGAGGGCGGCTTCGGCGGCGCGGCGGCGGAGGTCGGCGGCGGTCTCGATCCCCTCGGGGGCTTCTTGCAGCAGCCGGACCGCGGCGGTGTCCTCCGCGACGCGGGCGTTCGGAATGTTGCGCAGGCGGACGACCTGCGGCGCCTCTTCGGCGAGCCGGCGGCGGAGGGCGGCGAGCGTCAGCCTTTCACGGCGCCAGTCCAGGACGCCGTCCCGGGCTGGCTCCTCCCGCCCGGTCCCTACCCGCAGCACGGCCTGGTAGCGGAAGCCGGTCAGCTCGTTGTGGGCGCGGCCGTGCTTGAGATGGATCTCGATGCGTCCGAGCTTCGGCAGCCGCTCCCGCAAGGCGGTGAAGAAGGCGGGATCGATCGCCAGCTCGTTCTCGTCCATGTGGCGGGCGTGCACCTTCTGGCGCAGCCGGGAGAGCGGCGTCGCGGGATCGGCCTGGAACAGCTCCAGCGAGGTGTGGAACGCTTCGAGGAGCGGCAGGCTGCGCAGGTCGCCCAGGAACACGGCGCCGCCGGGACGCACGAGCTCGACGGCACGCTCCACCACCTCGGCGAGATAGTCGGCGCTCGGGAAGTACTGCGCCACCGAGTTGACGACCACGGTGTCGAGGGAGCCGGCCGCGAGGCCGTCGAGCTCGTGCGCGGACTTGCGCAGCAGCCGGACGCGGCCGTCGCTCAGCCCCAAGCGGCCGAGCTGGCTCTCGATGTAGCGGAGGGCGCGGCCGGAGACGTCGATGCCGGTATACGCCTCGCAGCGCGGCGCGATGCGGAAGAGGATCATGCCGGTGCCGCAGCCGATCTCCAGCACCCGCCGCGGCGCGAGCGCGGCGATCCCGCGGATCGTGTCGTCCAGCCACTCCTCCATCTCGCTCGCCGGGAGCGGCAGGCCGGTGTAGGTGCTGTTCCAGCCGATGACGTTGAACGTCGGATCGGCCTCCGGCGCCTCTTCCCGGTAGAGGTCGTCGAAGATCTCTCCCCACTGTGAGACCTGCTCCGTCTGCTCCCCGCTCTCGGCGGTCTCGTAGGCCGGGTTCTGCACCACGTAGGCCACGAGGCGCTTGTCGCCCGGAACGTCCTCGCGGGCGAGCACGACGGCCTGCCGCACCGCGGGGTGCTCGGCGAGGCGGGCCTCGATCTCCCCGAGCTCGACGCGGAAACCGCGGATCTTCACCTGGTGGTCGATGCGGCCCAGGAACTCGACGCGGCCGTCGGGGAAGTAGCGCGCCAGGTCCCCCGTCCGGTAGAGGCGGCTGCCGGCGGCCTCCCGGCCCGTGCCGCCGAAGGGGTTGGGCACGAACCGCTCAGCCGTCAGGTCCGGCCGCCCGAGATAGCCGCGCGACAGCCCGCCGCCGCCCGTGCAGAGCTCGCCGGCCACCCCGATGGGGACCGGCTGCCCCTGGGAGTCCAGCAGATGGACCTGGGTGTTGGCCATCGGATGCCCCAGCGGCGTGGTGGGGCCGATAGGCTCTGGCCCCTGCATGGTGTAGCAGGTGGTGAAGCAGGCGTTCTCCGTGGGGCCGTAGCCGTTGACCAGCCGGGTGTCCGGCAGCTCCTGGAGCAGCCGGCGCACGTGGGACGGCGACAGCGCGTCGCCGCCGGCCAGAACCTGCGGCACCTTGCGCAGCAGGTCGAGGCGGTGCTCGACGAACTGGTGGAAGATCACCGTGGTCAGCCAAACGGTGGTCATCCCGAACCGCTCGATGGCGTGCCCCAGCTCCTCCAGCGACATGGCGTACGGGGGGGCCAGCGCCAGCCGCGAGCCGTTGAGCAGGGCCCCCCAGATCTCGAAGGTCGAGGGGTCGAACGAGACCGGCGCGAACTGCGAGAAGACCTGGCCGGGCCCGAGGTCGGCGTAGGAGACCCCGAGCACCAGTCGCGCCACGGCGCGGTGGGGCATGCACACCCCCTTGGGCCGGCCGGTCGAGCCCGAGGTGTAGATCACGTGCGCCAGGCTCTCGCCCGAGGTCGTCACCGGCGGGTTGCCGTCCGGCTCCGCCGTGTGGCCTTCGGGTGAGACCACCTCGACCAGGGCGAGCAGGCTGGCGGGGAGCCGCGACAGCGCCGGCTCCTGGGTGACCAGCACCCGCACGCCGGAGTCCTCCACCATCAGCGCCAGGCGCTCGCCCGGGTAGTCGGGATCGAGGGGGACGTAGGCGGCGCCGGCCTTGACGATCCCCAGCATCCCCACGATCAGCTCCGGCGAGCGAACCACGCAGAGGCCGACGCGGCTCTCCGGCTCGACGCCCGCGGCCCGCAGGCGGGCAGCCAGCCGGTTGGCGCGGCGGTTGAGCTCGCCCCAGGAGATCTCGCCGCCGTCGAACAGCAGGGCCGGCTCGCCGGAGCGGCGGCGGACCTGCGCCTCGAACAGCTCCTGGAGGCTCACTTGCGAGGGGTAGGCCGTGTCGGTGTCGTTCCACTCCCGCGCGAGCTGGTGCCGCTCCCCCGCACTGAAGAACGGCAGCAGCGCGATGGCGGTCTCCGGAGCCGCCACGGCCGCGGCCAGCAGATTCTCCAGATGGCACGCCAGGCGCTGCATGGTGGTCGCCTCGAAGAGCTCGCAGTTGTATTCCAGGCTTCCCTGGAGGCTGTCGCCGTCTTCGAAGAGGAAGAGGGAGAGATCGAATTTGGCCGTGCCGCCGGCCACCTTGGCTTCTTCGGGCAGCGAGAGCGTGAGGCCGCGCACCTCCGCTTCGGCGCGCGGGAAATTCTGGTAGGCGCACATCACCTGGATCAGCGGGTTGCGGCCCAGGCTCCTCTCCGGCTGCAGCTCCTCGACCAGGCGCTCGAACGGCAGGTCCTGGTGCGCGTAGGAGGCGAGGGAGGTCTCGCGGACCCGGCCGACGAGCTGCGCGAAGCCCGGCGTGCCCGAGAGGTCCGTGCGCAGGACCAGCGTGTTGACGAAGAAGCCGATCAGGCCCTCGACCTCGCGCCGCGTACGGTTGGCGATGGCCATGCCGACGGCGACGTCCTCGCTCCCCGCGAAGCGGCCGAGGAGCGCCGTGAAGCCGGCGAGGAGGGTCATCGATTGCGTCGCGCCGCGGCGGCGGGTGAGCGCGGAGAGGGCGCGCGCCAGCTCGGCCGGCAACGCAAAGGTCTCGGTCGCGCCGCGGAAGGATTCGACCGCCGGCCGCGGATGGTCGAACGGCATCTCCAGACTCTCCGGGATGCCGGCGAGCTGCCGCCGCCAATAGTCCAGCTCCGCGGCGAGCCGTTCGCCGGACAGCCATTCACGCTGCCAGACCGCGAAGTCCGCGTACTGGATGGGCAGCTCCGGCAGCGGCGACGGCGCCCCCTGAGAGAACGCGCCGTACAGGGTCGCCAGCTCGTGGAACAGGATGCCCATCGACCAGCCGTCCGAAATGATGTGGTGCAGATTCACCAGCAGCGTGTGCTCCCGCGCGGCGATGCGGAGCAGGGCGGCGCGGACGAGCGGTCCCCTGGCGAGGTTGAACGGACGCCGCGCTTCGTCGCCCGAAAGCCGCGCCAGCTCCCGCCTTCGGAGATCCTCCGCCAGCCCCTCCAGATCGACCAGCGGAACCTCGAAGGACGCCGCCGGTGCGATCACCTGGACGGGGCCGTGCTCACCGGGCTGGAACGTGGTGCGCAGCGCCTCCTGGCGGCGGACGATCTCGCGGAAGGCTCCGCGCAGGGCGTCCAGGTCGAGCACGCCGGTCAGGCGCACGGCGCCGAACATGTTGTAGAACGGGTTGTCCGGCGCCAGGCGGTCGAGGAACCACAAGCGCTGCTGGGCGAACGAGAGCGGCAGGTCGCGGTCCCGGGGCACCGGCAGGATGGGAGAAGGCTGCGCGTGCTCCCCCCGGCGTTCGCTGTCGATGCGCGCCGCGAGCGCGGTGACCGTCGGCGCCTCGAAGAACGCGCGCAGCGGCAGCTCTACTCCGAAGGCGTCGCGCACCCGCGACATCACCTGTGTCGCGAGGAGCGAGTGGCCTCCCAGGGTGAAGAAGTCGTCCTGGGCGCCGATCCTCTCCAATCCGCGCCGCTCGCCGCCGAGCACCTGGTTCCAGATCTGCGCCAGCACCTCTTCGACCGGTCCCTGCGGCGCCAGGAAACGCGCCACCGGACGCACCGCGGCCGGCGCCATCTTCGCGAGCGCGCGGCGGTCGACCTTGCCGTTGGCGTTGAGCGGCAGGCTCGGGAGGACCGTGAAGGCCGACGGGATCATCGGCTCCGGGAGCCGGCCGGCGAGCCAGCGCCGAAGGTCGTCCGATCGGTCGGATAATCCGACGAATCCGTCGGATCGGTCCGATCGGTCGGATGCCAAATACGCCACCAACCGCTTCTCACTCCCCTCGCCGCGCACCAGCACCACCGCCTCGCGCACGCCGGGGAGGCGGGTGAGAGCGGCCTCGATCTCTCCCAGCTCGATGCGGAAGCCGCGGATCTTCACCTGATGGTCGATGCGGCCGAGGTAGTGCACCGTGCCGTCGGCCAGCCGGCGCACCAGGTCACCCGTGCGATAGAGCCGCCCGCCGGCTCCTTCGCCGAACGGATCGGGGATGAACACCGCCGCGGTCAGGTCCGGCCGTCCGAGATAGCCGCGCGCGAGCCCCGGACCGCCGAGCAGGAGCTCGCCCGGAACCCCGACCGGTTGCGGTGCGAGAGAGCGGTCCACCACATGGAGCTGGTGGTTGGCGATCGGCCGGCCGATCGGGACCACATCGCCGGGAGGCTCGGGAACGCAGGGCCAGAAGCTCACGTCGACCGACGCCTCGGTCGGCCCGTACAGGTTGTGCAGCTCGGCCTGCGGGAGGCGGGAGAAGAAACGCCGCACGAGCTGCGGCGGCAGGGACTCGCCGCTCGCCACCACCCGGCGCAGCGACGCCAGCTCTTCGAGCCCCGGCGTCTCCAGGAACACCTCCAGCATGGAGGGCACGAAGTGGACGGTGGTGATCTTCTCGCGCGCGATGAGATCGGCCAGGTAGCGGGGATCCTTGTGCCCTTCGGGCTGTGCGAACACGAGGCGCGCCCCGGTCAGGAGCGGCCAGAAGAATTCCCACACCGAGACGTCGAACCCGAACGGCGTCTTCTGGAGGACGCGGTCCTCGGCCGTCAGGCCGTACGCCTCCTGCATCCACCGCAGCCGGTTGACGATTCCCTGGTGGGGGATCATCACCCCCTTGGGAGTCCCCGTCGAGCCGGAGGTGTAGAGGACGTAGGCGAGGCCCTCACCCATGGCTTGGCCGGGCCTGTCGGATCCGACCGATCGGTCCGAGCCGACGGATCCGTCCGATCTCCAGGCCCGGCCCCCGCCGGCGTCGAGGAACACCACCGGCGGCCCCCCCACCGGCAGCAGAGCCGAGAACCGGTCCTGGGTGACCACCGCGGAAAGGCCGGCGTTTTCGGCGAGCGTCGCCAGCCGCTCCCCCGGGAGCGTGGGCTCGAGCGGCACGTACGCCGCACCCGCCTCCAGCACGCCGAGCAGGCCGGTGATCATCGCGAGCGAGCGCTCCAGCAGCACGCCCACCCGGCCGTCCGGCTTCACGCCGAGCCTGGCCAGATGGCCGGCCAGTTGGCGGGCGCGGTCCACCAGCTCGCGGTAGGTGACCTGCTCGTTCTCGTCCACTGCGGCCACCGCGCCGGGCGTCCGATCGGCTTGCGCCGCGACCAGCTCATGCAGGGTGTGGCCGCGCGGGTAGCCCACCGCCGTGTCGTTCCATTCGGCCAGGAGCTGGTGGCGCTCGCCGGGAGCGAGGAGAGCGATCTCCGCGAGCGGCCGTTGCGGCTCGGCCAGCACGCCGGAGAGGAGCCGCTCGAGATGTCCGCCCAGGCGGACCATCGTCGAAGCCTCGAACAGCTCCCGACTGTACTCGAGCATGCCGAGCAGGCCCTCCTCGATCTCCCGGCAGGTGCAGGTCAGCTCGAATTTCGCGACCCCCAGCCCGGTGGCTTCCGGGATGATCTTGATGCCGGGATGATTGAGCGCGCCCTCCGGGGCGTTCTCCATGGCGAACATCACCTGCACGAGCGGCGGCCGGCTCAAATCCCGTTCCGGCGCGAGCTCCTCGACCAGGCGCTCGAACGGCAGCTCCTGGTGCGAGTAGGAGGAGAGCGTCGTCTCACGCACCCGGGTGAGGAGATCGCTGAAGCTCGGATTGCCGCCGAGGTCCGTCCGCAGCACCAGCGTGTTGACGAAGAAGCCGATCAGCGGTCCGAGCTCGGCCCGGACGCGGCCGGCGATCGGCGTCGCCACGGCGAGATCGTCCTCCCCGGTGTAGCGCTGCAGGACGACGAAGAAGCCGGCCAGCAGCGTCATGAAGAGCGTCGCCTCATGGCGGCGGGAGAGCGCCTGAAGCTCCGAGAGCGCCGCCGGATCCATGAGGAAGGTCCGCCCGGCTCCCCGCGTGCTGCGGACCGCCTGCCGCGGGTGGTCGGCCGGCAGCTCCAGGACCGGCGACATGCCTGCCAGCCGGCTGCGCCACCAGCCGAGCTCCGCCTCCAGAAGCGCTCCGGACAGCCGGCGGCGTTGCCAGACGGCGAAATCCGGATATTGCACGGGAAGCTCCGGCAACGGGCTCGGCTGGCCGGCGAGAAACGCCGGATAGAGCGCTCCGATCTCGTTCACCAGCACGCCCATCGACCAGCCGTCGCTCACGATGTGGTGCATCTCGAGAAGGAGCAGGTGCTCGTCGTCCGCGCAGCGGAACACGCAGGCGCGCAGCAGAGGTCCCTTTTCGAGGTCGAACGCCAGGCGGCTCTCCAGCGCGGACATCCGCCGGATCTCTGGATTCCGCCGCGCGGCCGGCAGGGCGCCGAGGTCGACCACGGGCAGCCGCGGCACGAAGCGAGGCGCGATCACCTGCACCGGCTCGCCGTCCTCGGTGGCGGCGAACGTGGTGCGCAGGGCCTCATGGCGGTCGGCCACGCCCGCGAGCGCAAGAGCCAGAGACGGCAGGTGGAGAGTCCCGAGGATGCGCGTCGCCGACGGCAGGTTGTAGACCGGATCGCCGGGATGCAGACGGTCGAGGAACCAGAGCCGGAGCTGGCTGAACGAAAGAGGGAGCGGAGCGAGCCGGTCGTCCCGGGGCTCGATGCGATCCGTTCCCCCCTCGGCCTGCCTCTTCTTGCGGAGAAGGTCAAAAAGGACCGCCCTCTTGGCGGAAGAAAGTCCGGAGAGCTTGTTCTGCGTTTGAGTCATCGGTCGTCCATCTCTCCTCGCGAGCTCCTGCCGCGATGGGGAAACAGAGATGATAGACGATCCGGGCGCGCCAGAGCCCCCGCGTCCGGCGCACGCGAGCCGTGGCTCAGGCGCTCAGTCGACGAAGACCTCGGCCAACCGCGAGTGGCGAGCTCAGGCCGCAGGAGCCTCTCTTCTAAGTCCTTGATTTTTCTGGGTTAAATTGGTCGGGACGCCGGGATTTGAACCCGGGACCCCCTGAACCCCATTCAGGTACGCTACCAGACTGCGCCACGTCCCGACCGGAAAAGCGGTGTCTCAAGGCGATTTCGGCCCGAGGAGGGTGAGAATCTCCCGCGCCTCCTGAAGGGCCTCGTCGATCCCCGAGAGGAGACGTTGTACCCGTTCGGCGGCGTCCGTGTCAACCCCGGAAGGGGCCGCCGGCTCGGGGGCGGGAGCCGCGGCGCGGGGCTTCGGTGGAGCGGCCGGCTTCGGCGCCGGCGCGGGGGGCTCGCCCGCCGTCCCCTCCTCCGGCTCGTCCCCCTCCGGCTCCCCCAGCGAGCCCGAGGCGAGCTCCCCCTCCAGCTTCTTCTTCGCCCCGGCGATCGTGTACCCCTCCTCGTAGAGGAGCTCCTTGATCCGCCGGATGATCTCCAGCTCCTTCTCGCTGTAGACCCGCTGGCCGGAGCGGCTCTTGCTGGGGGTGAGCGCCGGGAACTCGGTCTCCCAATAGCGCAGCACGTACGGCTGGATGCCGAGCGCTTTGCAGGCCTCGCCGATCTTGTAGTACAGCCGCTTCTGGACCCGGGCCTTCGCTGCCATCCGGGGTTACTCGGTCTTGCCGGGGAGACGGTCAGGGTGCATGACGTCGCGCAGCCGGCGCGCCGGCTTGAAGCTCAACCCCTTGTGGGGACGGATGAACATCCGCTCGCCGCTCACCGGGTTGACCCCCATCCGCCCCGGCCGGCGGGTGACCTCGAAGGTGCCGAAGTTCTTGATCTTCACCGGCCGGCCATCCGCCAGCGAGGTCTTCACGGTGCGGAAGATGGTGTCCACGATCTCCGCCGCCTCGTCCTTGGTCAGACCGCCATGGCGGTCGTAGACCACGTCGACGAGATCGGCCTTGGTGACTCCGGGGCGGGGCGTTTTCTTGATGGTCATGGGCTCGGGCGCAAGGCACCTTCTCGGCCTTCCAGGGGCTGAAGAAGTGGCTGAAGTATATGGGATCAACCCGGCACCGGCAAGGGAGATTCCAGGGCCATCTCATACCCCTCCCGGTACCGCGCCGCCACCGCGTCCCAGGTCAGCTCCGCCTCGGCCTTGCGCCGCCCACCCTCCCCCATCCCGCGCCTCCGGGCCGGATCGGCGAGCAGCTCGCGGAGAGCGCCCAGGAGGGCTTCCGGGTCCCCCTCCGGGACCAGCCGGCCGGTGCGGCCGTCCTCCACCGCCAGGGGGATGCCGGAGATCCCCGACGCCACCACCGGCAGGCCGCTCGCCATCGCCTCCAGGATGACGTTCGGCAGGCCGTCCACGTTCCCCTTGCCGTCGTGCACGGCCGGCAGCACGAAGAGGTCCGCCGCCCGGTAGAGGTCCGGCAGGGTGTCGCGCAGCACCGGGCCCGGGAGGTGGACCCGGTCCCCCCAGGGACGGGCCGCCGTGCGGAAGCGGTCCAGGAGATCCCCCCCTCCCGCCAGGACCACCCGCAGCTCCGGGTTTTCCCCGAGCAGCGCCGGCAGGACCTCCATCAGCACCTGGAACCCCTTCTTGGTGGCCATCCGCCCCACGCCCAGCAGGAGGGGCGCGGATTCCGGAATCCCCAGCCGCTGGCGCCAGAGGCACCGCCGCTCCGGCGCCGGCGAGAACGCCGCCACGTCCACTCCATAAGGAATCACCCGCGAGCGCTCCGCCGGGAATCCCAGCGCCCGCACCCGCTCCACCAGCTCCGGCGAGCAGCCGGTCAGCAGGCGGGCCCGTCCGAGGGCCCAGCGGGCGAAAACGCGCACGCCCGGCTTCTCCGCCAGGAAGACGTCGCTGCCGTGGAGCCCGATGGCCAATGGGACCCGCAGCCCCGCCGCCGCGGCCACCACCCCGTTGGGGACGATCCAGTGGGCGTGCATGAGGTCGTACCGCCGTTCGGCGAGCTGCCGGCGGACCGCCCGGCGCGCCGCCAGGGCGTAGAGCGGCGCGGCGAGGACGGCCCCCGCCTTCACCGTCTCGTCCGCCTCCAGGCTGCGGCCGTAGCCCAGCACCTCCCGCCGCTCCGGCGCGTAGCGGAAGGAGATCACCTCGACGCCGCCGTCGTCCCAGGACGCCGGCACCCCCTCCGCGTGCGGCGTCAGCACGGTCACCCGGTCCCCCCCGCGCGCCAGACCGCGGGCGAGGTCGCGGATGAACGGGCCCGCCACGTCCCCCTCGAAACGGGGGTAGGTCTGGGTGAGGAAGAGGAGGTCGAGGGGGGCGCCGCCCCTCACTCCAGCCATTCCTTGATCGAATAGCTGTCGCGGCGGCGGAAGTTCTTGAAGGTGATCATCTCGCCGATCAGCCCGGTGGTCAGCACCTGGATGCCGAGCACCATCATGAGGACGCCGAGCTGCAGCAGCGGCCGGTTGCCGAGGTGCGTGCCGCCGAACCAGAGGATGGCCAGATAGGCGTCGATGCCGAACCCGGTGGCCAGCAGCAGCAGCCCGATGGCGCCGAAGAGGTGCAGCGGCCGCCGGGTGTAGCGGGTGATGAAGAGCACCGTGATGAGGTCGAGCAGCCCCTTGTAGAAGCGGTCCCAGCCGTACTTGCTGGTGCCGTGCCGCCGCGGGTGATGGGTGACCTCGATCTCGCCCACCGCGAACCCCCGCCGGCTCGCCAGCACGGGGATGTAGCGGTGGAGCTCTCCGTAGACGGCGATCTCGGCCAGCACCTCCCGGCGGTAGGCCTTGAAGCCGCAGTTGAAGTCGTGGAGGTCGACCTGGGCCAGCTCCCGCGTCACCCAGTTGAACAGGCGCGAGGGGACGGTCTTGCTCACCGGATCGTGCCGCCGCCGCTTCCAGCCGGAGACCAGGTCGAGGTCCTGCTCCTCCAGGGCGGTCAGGAAGCGGGGGATCTCGTCCGGATCATCCTGGAGGTCGCCATCCATGGTGATGAGGATCCGCCCGGTCGAGTGGTCGAAGCCGGCGGAGAGGGCCGCGGCCTTGCCGAAGTTGCGGCGCAGGCGCACCAGCTTGACTCTGGGGTCGCGCGCCCGGGCGTCCCGCACGCGCGCCGGCGTGCCGTCCCCGGAGCCGTCGTCGACGAAGATGATCTCGAAGCTCTTGCCCAGGCGGTCGAGGACGTCCGCCACCCGGGAGGCCAGGGTCTCGACCGTCTCCGCCTCGTCGCGCACCGGCACGATGACGGAGACGTCCAGCTCCGCGGGCTCGGGGGACGGCTCCAAAGGACGGATGGGGATCGGCTGGCCGCTCATCGGGCGCCATTGTAGCAGGGGGCGCTGTGCTACCATCCCGCCGCTCGCGAAACCGTGAAACTACCGCGATGAAGCTCCCCTTCTCCTTCCCGGGCGCCCGCCGCGCCGCCCCGCCTTCCGCCGGCCCCGCGGACGAGCTGCCGGCCTCGCCGCCGTTCGAGTGCACCGAGCGCGAGATCGAGCGCTGGAACGCCGAGTGGATCGAGTACCTGAAGCGGGAGTGGGAGCTCCAGCTCACCCCCCATACCGACTATCCGGACAAGCCGCCGCTCCCCGACTCGCCCCTCGGCCTGCTCCAACTGCGGCTGGGCCACGGCTGGCCGATCGCCCTCTACGCCGACCGCGACGCCCTGGAGGGCCGGCGGGTGATGGAGATGGGGTGCGGCTGCGGCAACCTCGGCAAGCTGCTGGGCCGCTACGTGGAGAGCTACCTCGGCACCGACTACAGCACCCTGGCGCTGAAGATCGCCCGCCTGGTCTCGCCGCCCAACTGCGCCTACGTCCACGTGGCCGACCGCGCCGGGCTCGCCCCCTTCTTCCATACGATCGACACGGTGGTGGGCCGCTACTTCTGGATCCACCAGAATTTCCAGCTCGCCGGCTGGAACCTGGACTTCCTGGCCCTCTTCCTCAAGCCCGGCGGGCGGCTCTACGCCGACTTCTATTGGCCCAACCCGGCGATGGAGCAGGCGGTGGTCTTCACCCCCGACCACGCGCTCTCCCGGGCCTACCCCTCGGCGACCTTCCGCTATACCGCGGAGGACGTCCGGCGGCTGATCGCGGGGCGGCCGTTCCGCGTCCTGCGCGAGGAGATCTCGCCGGAGATGCAGCGCCGCTACACCGTCCTGGAGAGGCTCACCGACCGTTGAGCGCGGCCGGACGCGGGTCTCGCTGGCTGCCGTACGCCTGCCTCCTCCTCGCCCTGGGGGTCTGGGCCAACACCGGGACTCTCGCCCCCTATGGGGCCACGCTGGACAAGCCCTACGTCTGGGAGCCCTGCAAGTACCTGCTGAACATCGACCACTTCCACTTCAAGGCGACGTTCCTGATGCTCGACGGCGCCCCGCGCGACCAGTGGGAGTTCAGCGTCGTGCTGCGGCGGATTCTCTACCCTCTGCTCGCCTATCCCTTCATGAAGAAGCTCGGGTTCGGCGCCGGCGGGCTGGTCACCAACGTGCTGCTGGCGGCCGGATCGCTCGCCCTTTTCTGGCACGCCCTGCGCCGCCGCCTGGGGACCGCGCCGCCGCCCGCCCTGCTGGCGCTGCTCGCCACCTACCCGGGGTGGCTCTACTGGGCCGGGACCCCCTACTCCTACGCCATCATCGTCCCCGCCAGCCTGGTCTGCATGGTGATCCTCTGGCGGGTCGAGGAGCTCACCACCGGAGGTGAGGCGCTGCTGGCCGGCCTCGGCCTGGGGGTGCTGTTCACGGGGTACGACCTGCTGCCGTTCTTCGGCGTCGCCGCCGTGCTGCTCCTGCTCTGGTGCCGGCTACACCGAGGCCTACTTCAACGTCCTCAAGAGCTATCTGCCGCCGGTCGACCTCCACGCCTGGTGGGGGCTGCTGCGGCAGGTCCCGGAGGCGGCCCTGAGCAACGCTCTCTACAGCAACTTCCTGTTCCTGCCGCTGCTCGTCCTGCTCGTCCTGCTCGCCTCCCGGTGGCTCCCCCGGGAGTGGCGGGTCCTCCGTCCGGCGGAGGTCTCGCTGCTGATCGCGGCGGTCCTGCTCTTCCTGTTCAACAACCTGGCGCCGCCGTACCAGGGCTGGCCGCTGCGGGGAGCCTGGATCTCCCGTCTCTACCAGCCCACGGTCGCCGCCCTGTTCCCCATCGTGGCGTATTTCTTCGCCCGCGCCGACCTCCTCCCCCGCGTCTTGCGGCTGGGAGCGTGGGCCGCCCTCGGCCTCACCGTGGCGTTGCAGGCCTGGACGGCCTTCGCGCCGGTGTTGGGAGCCCCGCGCCTGACCGGCTTCCTCTTCCACAGCTTCTACCAGCATGCCCCCGAGAGGTACTACGCCGAGAACCTGCGACGCTACGGCGCGCGGCCGGTGGGCTTCTGCAAGGTCCCGCCCAGCGCCCAGCCCAACATCCAGGACAGTGCGACGCACTGAATCACCAGCGTCGACGGGTAGAGGAACCGGTAATCGGGCTCGGGGGTGGCGAGCAGGTAGGACAGCGAGAACGCCAGCGGCTGCAGCAGCACCAGGGCCAGGGACCGGCGGCCGGGCGAGGCCAGCAGGAGCCCGATCCCGAGGACGTTCAGCAAAAACCAGATCAGATGGCTCCCCACCAGCGGGCGCAGCAGCGGGCTCTGCTCCCCGGCCCACACCATGGCCCGCGTCCACCGCTCGCGCACGGCCGCGAAGCGGGGATTCAGCCGCAGGCCGAATTCGTTGGCGTCCAGGCCGCGATAGATCACCATGCGGGCCCCGTTGGGATCGAGGAGCGGCGCGAACGCCTCCACCTTGACCCGCGCCAGCAGCCCCGGGAACCGCCGGAGGGCGCGCAGATACTCGCCGCGCAGCGCTGCCGCGTCCTCCTCGCGCACCAGGATGCCGTGGGGGAAGGAGCGCCCCATGTCCCCGGGAACGTAGCGCCCCGCGAGGTCGCCGCCGCCGGCCTGGCGCCGGGCATAGGGGAGCTCGGCGCAGGCCCGCGCGTCCTCGGCGCAGACCCCCGCGAGGTCGAAGACCATCATCAGCCGCTCGAGATGCCGGGGCTGGACGTCGAAGGCGGCGTCGATCGCCCGCTCGGCCAGCAGGCAGGCGATCAGCGGCGCCAGGGCCAGGACCACCCCCGCCGCGCGGGACCGCCGCCAGAGAGCCACGGCGAGCACGAGCCCGGTCACCGGGAGGACCACGATCGCGTTGTGCCGCACCAGGCCCAGGAGGACGGCGAGGAGAGCCAGCGCGGCAAAGTTGCCGGAGCCGCGTTCCCCCTCTCCACGAAGTGGAGAGGGGGCCAGGGGGTGAGGCCTCGGAGGGCAGGACGCCGGCAGGGCACGGAGAGACAGAGCGCACACCCACACCAGGATCACCGCTGCCCAGGAGTCCTTCCAGAAGGTCGCCAGATAGAACGGCAGCGGCGACAGGAGCAGGAGGAGGGCCACGCCGGCCGCGATCCAGCCGGCCCGCCGCGGCGGCACCGCGGGGCCGCGGACCGCTTCCAGCCAGGCCGCCGCCAGGGCCCGCACGCCGAGCAGCCCGGCCAGGCACTGGACGAAGGTCACCAGGCCGATCCCCCGCCCGAGGCGGAAGCACTGGTGGAGGACGATCGCCATCAGCGGCGGATGCCAGTCGTCGTATCGCCCGGCCCAGGCCTGCCGGAGCTGCACCCAGGAGTCGAACGACATCAGGGCGGGGAAGAAGATCCGCCAGACCAGCAGCGCGGCGCCGGCTACGAGGGCGAGCGGGACCAGCTTCGAGAGGCGAGCCATGGGAGCATCCAGGCCAGCGTGACGCACTGCACCATCAGCGTGGACGGGTACATGAAGCGGAAGTCATGCTCCGGAGTGGCGGCCAGATACGAGAGATAGTAGCCCAGGGGGACCAGCAGCAGACAGGCGAGGAACCGGTACCGCAGGCCACCTGGCCGGAACGACAGCGCCAGCAGCACGGCCACCCAGAGGACGTTGACCCCGATCCAGACCAGATGGACCCCGCAGATCCAGCGCAGGACGGGGGACTCGCTCACCGTCGCCGCCCTCCAGATCAGCCGCTGCCGGAGCCCGGCGAAGCGGTCGTTCAGCCGCAGGCCGAAGGGGTTCTCGATGATCGTGCCGTGGAAGAAGTACGAGGTCTGGTGGACCCCCAGGAGGGTTTTGAACGCCGCCAGCTTCACCCGCGCGAGCTCGACGGGAAACCGCCGGACGGCATGCAGATACTCGGCGCGCAGCCGGGGGTAGTCGAGGCGCATCGCCGGGTCCACCGGGCTCGGATCGTCCCAGAAGATGAACCCGATGTCCCCCGGCCGGTAGCGGGCGAGGCCGGCCTCGTCGCGGATGTGGCTCCGCGTCCACGGCAGCTCCGCGCAGGCGGCGCGATCGGCGGCGCAGAGCCCCACCAGGTCGAGCACCATGATCTGCGAGTCCGGGTGCAGCTTCGTGACCTGGAAGACGGCGTCGATCAGCGGGTTGGCCGCCAGCCAGAGCACGAGCGGCGCCGCGGCGACCGCGAGCGCCGAGGGCCGTCCGGCGCCCGCCCGCCGCAGCCCCAGCCAGAGCACCAGGCCGAGCACGGGGAGGATCACCACCGCGTTGTGGCGCACCAGCCCCAACAGCGCCGAGAGGAGCACCAGCAGCGCCACCCGCCGGCGGTCCATCCCCCGGCGGAAGAGAGCGATCGCCAGGGCGCCGATCCAGAGCAGGAAGACCGCCGCCCAGGCATCCTTCCAGAAGGTCATCAGATAGAAGGCGAGCGGGCTCAGCGGCACCAGCAGGAGCAGCAGGACCAGCAGCGCGAGCCAGGCGGCCCGGCGCGGCGGGACGCGGTCACCGTAGAGGAGCTCCATACACTCCCGGGCCAGGGCGCACACCCCGAGCACCCCGGCCAGGCACTGGGCCAGCATCAGCAGCCCGAGGGCGGCCCCCAGGCCGAGGACGGTGCGGAGGACGATCGCCATCAGCGGCGGATGCCAGTCGTTGTACAGGCCGGTGAGCGCCTGTCCGTACTGGGAGATCGAGTCCTGGGACATCAGCCCGGGGAAGAACAGCCGCCAGACGAACAGGGCGACGGCTACCGCGAGGACGTCGGGCCACCGCTCTCTCCGCATCTCCATTTTGGTTTGTTATTTCTTACGGGTTGAAGATACTCGGCCCCAAGAAGAAGAGCATCGATCCGGGAGCTCGTCAAGACGGCGACGCCCGCCGGGAATGGCTCGGCCTCGCCGCTCTCCTCGCGACCGGGCTCGGGTGGTGGCGGTCCGTCCCGATCCGGGGCTCTCCTGGGGGCGCTCGGCGTCGACCGCCTTCGAGCTTGCTCACGAACGGCCAGCTCCCCCAGCGCCCAGGAGGCCGTGACGCACTGGATCAGCAGCGTGGCCGGATACATGTAGCGGAAGTCGTGCCCCGGCGTGGCGGCCAGGTAGGAGAAATAGTAGGCCAGGGGGATCAGCAGCAGGGCGGCCAGGAAGCCGTATCTCTCCTCCCCCGTGCGGCGCCACGCCGCCAGCAGGCCGCCCACCCAGGCCACGTTCACCAGGATCCACACCAGATGGACCCCCGAGACCCAGCGCAGCCGCCGGTTCCAGCCCACCCGGCTCACTACGAAAGTGAGGCCCCGGCGCACGGGCGCGAGAGTGTCCCCCAGAGCGAGGCCGTAGGGATTCCAGACGATCGACTCGTGGACGAAATACTCCGTCCGCCGCCAGCCCAGCAGGGTCTCGAACGCCTCCAGCTTGACCCGGGCGAACAGCCCGGGCCGCGCGCGCAGGGCCGCCAGGTATTCGGACCGCAGGCGGGGGTAGTCGTTGCCCATCGCCGGATCGACGTGCGGCGGCTGGTCCCAGTAGATGAAACCGACGTCCCCCGGCCGGTATGCGGCGAGCGCTCCGGGGTCCAGGACGTGCGCCCAGGTCCAGGGGAGCCATCGCGGGCAGGCGGCGCGGTCCGCGGCGCAGAGCCCCACCAGGTCCAGCACCATCACCTGCGACTCAGGGTGGTGCTTCCGGACCGCGAACGCATGGTCGATCAGCGGGCCCGCCACCAGATAGAGAGCCAGCGGCGCGGCCGCCCAGGCCGCCGCGGCCGGCCGGCCGAGCCGCCGGCGGGCCGCCATCCAGACCGCCACTCCGATCAGCGGCAGCACCACGACCGCGTTGTGGCGCACCAGCCCCAGCGCGGCGGCGAGCCCCGCGACCGCCAGCAATCGCCCCGGCGAGGCCCCAAGCCGGTGGAGGTCGAGCAGGAGGGCGGTCATCCAGAGCAGGAAGACCATCGCCCAGACGTCCTTCCAGAACGTCATCAGATAGAAGGCCAGCGGCGAGACCGGCACCAGCAGGAGGAGCAGCACCGCCAGGGAGAGCCACGCGGCCCGGCGGGCCGGGAGACGGTCACCCTGGAAGAGCGCGAGCGCCGACAGCACCAGGGCGCGGACGCCGAACGCTCCGGCCAGGCACTGGACGAGCATCAGCGTCCCGAGCCCGCCCCCAAGGACGAGGACGAGGTGCAGCAGGATCGACATGAACGGCGGATGCCAGTCCTGGTACCGGCCCGTGAGCGCCTCGCCGTACTGGACCACCGAGTCGGTCGACATCAGGCCGGGAAAAAACACCGCCCAGACGAGCAGGCAGACGAGCACCGTCAACACGTCCGGCAGGTGTTTTTCGCGGCTCATCGTGTAATCTTCCGCGCGAAGACAGCAGAGCATCGCACCGAAACGAAGTCAAGGAAGGGCTGAATGGAGCTGACCGACCGCCGAGATCCGGTTGACCCCCTGCGCGAAGATCCCGCCGAGGAGCAATACCGGCGCGAGCGCGCGGCCCACTGGGACGCCGTCGCCGGCCGCTGGGGCCGCCGCGCGGGCCTCGGCGGCGCCTACCACCGCCGCTTGGAGCGCGTCTACCGCTTCCTGGTGCCGCCGGGCTCCCGGGTGCTGGAGATCGGCTGCGGCGCGGGGGACCTGCTGGCCGCCCTCCAGCCCGCCGTGGGCGTCGGCGTCGACCTCTCGGGCGAGATGGTCCAGCGGGCCGCCGGGCGCCACCCCCATCTCCGCTTCCTCCAGGCGGACGTCCACGAGCTCGACGACCTGGGCGGTATCTCCCAGGAAGAAGCGTTCGATTTCATCATCCTCTCCGACCTGATCAACGACGCCTGGGACGTCCAGCGCCTGCTGCGCCGCCTCGTGCCGCTCACCGATCGCCGGACGCGGGTGATCACCAACTTCTACAGCCGCCTCTGGGAGCTGCCGCTCGCCCTGGCGCAGCGCCTGGGGCTCGCCCGGCCGGTGCTCTATCAGAACTGGCTCACCGTGGCCGACGTCCAGAATCTCCTGCGGCTGGCCGGCTTTCAGACCATCCGCCACTGGCCGGAGCTGCTCCTGCCGCTGCCCATCCCCCTGCTGGCCGGATTTTGCAACCGTTTCCTGGTGCGCCTCTGGCCGTTCAAGCACCTGGCCCTCGCCAACTTCCTGGTGGCCCGGCCGGCCCCCCGGCCGCTGCCCGAGGAGCCGGTGGTCTCGGTGATCGTGCCGGCGCGCAACGAGGAGGGGAACGTACCCAACATTTTCGCCCGCACGCCGGAGATGGGGGCCGGCACCGAGCTCATCTTCGTCGAGGGCCACTCCAGGGACGGCACCTGGGACGCCATCCAGCGCGAGATCGCGGCCCACCCCGAGCGCCGGGCGCGCGCCTTCCAGCAGACCGGCAAGGGCAAAGGGGACGCCGTGCGCCTGGGGTTCGCCGAGGCCACCGGCGACGTGCTGATGATCCTCGACGCCGACCTGACGGTGCCGCCCGAGGACCTCCCCCGCTTCTACGAGGTGATCCGCTCCGGCCAGGGGGAATTCGTCAACGGCGTGCGGCTGGTCTATCCGATGGAAAAAGAGGCGATGCGCTTCGCCAACCTCCTGGGCAACAAATTCTTCAGCCTGGCCTTCTCCTGGCTCCTCGGCCAGCCGATCAAGGACACCCTCTGCGGCACCAAGGTCCTGCGCAAGCCGGACTACGAGACCCTCGCCGCCAACCGCGGCTACTTCGGGGATTTCGACCCCTTCGGCGATTTCGACCTCCTCTTCGGCGCCGCCAGGATGAGCCTGGAGATCGTCGAGGTCCCGGTGCGCTACCGCGAGCGCACTTACGGCGAGACCAACATCCAGCGCTGGCGTCACGGCTGGCTGCTGCTCAAGATGTGCGCCTTCGCGGCCGGGCGGATCAAATTCATCTGATGCTCAAGCGCTTCCTGGAGCACCCCCTCACCCGGGGGCTCGACCTCGACGATCCACGCACCACCCACCTGCGGCGGCGCATCCTGGCCGAGAAGCGCTTCCTGCGCCGGATCTACGAGGAGTGGTACACCGCCATCGCCGCCTCCCTGCCGCCGGGGGAAGGCGCCGTGCTGGAGCTCGGCTCCGGCGCCGGCTTCCTCGCCGACCTCGTCCCCGGCCTGGTGCGCTCCGAGGTCTTCTACACGCCGGGGATCGACCTCGTGCTGGACGGCCAGGCGCTCCCCTTCCGCGACGGCTCGCTACGGGGGATCGCGATGACCAACGTCCTCCACCACCTGCCGCGCCCCCTCCGCTTCTTCGCCGAGGCGGCGCGCGCCGTCCGTCCCGGCGGCGTGGTGACGATGATCGAGCCCTGGGTCACCCCCTGGTCGCGCTGGTTCTACACGCGCTTTCACCACGAGCCGTTCCTCCCCGAGGCGCCGGAGTGGGAGATCCCCACCGGCGGCGGCCCGCTCTCCGGGGCCAACGGCGCGCTGCCATGGATCCTCTTCCACCGCGACCGCGAGCGATTCGAGCGCGAGAGCCCCAAGTGGCACGTGCGCTCCATCGCGCCGCTCATCTCCTTCTGCTACCTCGTCTCCGGTGGGATCTCAATGCGCTCGCTGATGCCCGCCGCCAGCTATCCGCTGTGGAAAGGTTTCGAAAGGGCGCTCGCGCCGTTCTCCGGCCAGCTCGCCGTGTTCGCCCACATCGTGCTCGAACGGAGAGGCGCGTGAGTGGCGCTCCCCTCGTCCACCGCCTCGGCCGCCTGTTGACGCGGTTGCTCCTCGCGCCCGGCCTCCGCGATCTTCCCGGAGCCCGTGCCCTCTATACCCGCTTCTACGTGCTGGGCAAGACCCTGGCCGAGCCCCGCGAGCGCCGCTTCCTCCAGGCCCAGGTCGAGCCGGGCATGGTGATCTTCGACGTCGGCGCCAACCTCGGCTTCTACACTCTCCTCCTCGCCGACCGGGTCGGCCCTACCGGCCATGTCCACGCGTTCGAGCCCGACCCCCTGAGCTGCGAGATCCTGAAAAGCCGCGCGGCGGGCCGCTCCAACATCGAGATCAACCAGACCGCCGTGGGAGATCACGCCGGCACCATCACCCTCTACACCAACCGCTCGAACCGCGCCGACAACCGCGTCCACCCCTCCCTGGGCGCCGAGACCGCCGAAGCCGTGGACGTCCCCCTCACCACTCTGGACGAATATTGCATTGACCGTAATATCGAACGGATCGATGCGGTGAAGATGGACATCCAGGGCGCGGAGGTAGCAGCTCTGGAAGGATTCCGGAAGACGATCGATCGGCTCAAGCCCCGCTGGGTGCTGATCGAATTCTCCCCCGAGCACCTGCGGGGGGCCGGCTCGAGCCCCGAGGCCTTCTGGGCGATCCTAGGCGAGCTCGGATATGAGCCGTGGGGTTTCGGGGAGGGCGGGGAGGCGTTCCGGATCGAGGATACAGGGGCGTTTACGCGGCGGTGGGAGGGGGGGTATACGGACGTGTGGGCGCGGTCGCGCCTATCCCCGGAGAGGGTACTGTGATAAGGAGCGCGCTTCCCAGATTTCGCAGAAGCCTTCTGCGAATCGCACGGGCGCGATAGC
>QHVW01000314.1 GCA_003223675.1 Acidobacteriota bacterium | reverse complement strand
GACGATCTCGACCTCCATGGTCGAGTGCGAGCGGACGAGCTTGGGATCGAGCTCGGCGAGGCTCTCGGTCACCATCACCACCACGATGTTCTTGGCGAGCAGCACCGGGTCCTGCGACCATTTGCGCAGGTAGACGAGCACAGCGCGGTCCTCGGGGGTGCGGTAGGCCACCTCGGCCGCGGGGACGACCGTCTCGGCGAAGGGGAGTATGAGCACCACCGGCCGGGGCGGCTGGGCCGCGGCGCACTGGCGGAAGTAGGAGTCGAGGAGGGCGAAGCAGTTGGGGGCGTCGCGCGGCAGGGAGTCGGCCCAGTTGGTGCCGTGGATGGTGTCGTAGGCGCGCAGCCGGTCCTGGAATTGGCTGCGCGCCGCCGGCGTGGCGAAGCCCAGCCCCTCGGCCCGGTTGTAGGTGACGATCGACGACCACCCCGCGAAGAGCTGCTGCACCAGGAAGTCGTCGAGCGAGAGGAAGCGCAGCCCCGCCGGCCCCCGCACCGGCACCAGGTCGGCCGGCACACCATGCAGCACGAAGGCGTTCGACTGCTTGGAGCTCACGGCGCGCACGAGCTCCGACGCCCACGGCGGGAGGGTGTCGAGGAACACGGCGGGGGACGGGGCGGCGGCTTCGGGCATGGGCTACCCCGCCTCGGGCAGCTTCGTCGGCGTGGCCGTGGGCGTCGCCTGGGTGGGGAACGGCGCGGCCTCGCGCGTGGCGTCAGGCTTCTTGAGGCCCATCTCCACCTCGAACTCGTTGAGCACGCTCTGCGCCTGGAGGGAGCGGGCCTTGCGCTCGTTCTTGATCCGCTCGACGTCGAGCCCGCCGGTGGCCACCTCGACGGCGGCCTTGGCCTCGGCCGATTTCTGCCGGATCTCGTCCAGGTACTTGTCGTTGGTCGCCGCGGTGCCGTAGGTGTCGAGCTCGGCGATCGCCGAGGCGGCGTTGCGGAGAGCCGAGGCGTTCCGCGACTCGGTGATCGCCTTGCGGCTCTCCTCCATCTTCTGCCGCAGCTTCTGCTTGATGTCCTCCACCGTGATCTGGGAGTTCTCGAAGGCCTTGCTGGCCGCCGCGAGCTGGTCGTTGGTGGTCGCCAGCTCCTGGCGGACCTGCTGCAGGCTCGCGGCGTCGTCTTCGGCGAGGCGGCGGGACTCGGGGCTCCCCTCGGTGAGGGCGGCCTTGATCGAATTGACGAGCTGCTTCTCCCGGCTCTCCAGCGCCGCCTTGCCCTGCTCCAGGCGGATCACCGTGGCACGGGTGGTGATCAGGATCTGGTTGAGCTTGGGCAGCGTGTTGCGCATCTCCTCAATGGACTCCTGGAGCATCACCTCCGGATCCTCGGCGAAGGAGATGAAGTAGCCGATCCACGACTTGAACACTCGGGCGATGCGCTGAAACATGGCTTTCTCCTCGGCTCAGCCTTGGGTCTTTTCCGCGGCCGGCGCCGCCGGACGGGGGGTATCCGCGGTCGAGATCGGATTCTGCTCGACGAACGGGTTGACGGCGTCGAAGAGCTTGCGCTCCTCGGCGCGCTTGGTGCTCAGCCAGCGGGTGAAGCGGGCCTGCTCGGCCTCCAGGGCCGCGCGGTTGGCCTCCATCTTCTCCCGGTTGCGGCGGGTGACCTCGTCGATCTCCGCCTGGAGCTGGGCGTTCTCCTTGTCGATCTGCTCGGAGCGTCCGCCCAGCTTGTTACGCAGAAACTCCTCGAACTTGTCCAGCGCCTGGTCGCGCCGGACCGCGTCCTGCACCACGTCGGTGATCGGCACCGGCCCGGACGGATTCATGTTGAGGAACCCGGTGAGGGCCGCCGCCTTGGCCCGCGTGTCCAGCGCGGTGAAGCCGGGCGAGGCGAAGATCGCCAGCACCTTGTACGCGCTGTAGCCATGGGGGGGATCGACCACGCCCGCCGCCTTGTAGATGGCCGGGAAATCGGGGATGTCCCCACCTTCGTCGGCCGACTCGGGCGGCAGCTTGCGCTCGTCGATGGCCGGCGGCTCGGGGATCGTGCCGAGCAGGTCGCGGATGTCCTTGGGCATCGACGGCGGAGGCGGCAGATCCTTGGGACCCGGCATGGAGGGCACGGCGGCCGGAGGCACCGCGGCGGCCACCTCCCCCGGGTCGAGCTCCACGATCTTCATCTTGCTCAGGACTTCTTTGAGACCCATGCCGTTCCTCGCTCTGTCAAGACGGAATGATGGGAGAGCCTATTCTCTTTCAAGGCGTTCGGGAAGGCGGCCCGGTAGGTTGCGAGCCCCACCTGGATCTAGACCTCGTAGACGGGCCGGCGGACCGGGCGCGGCAGCGGCAACAGGTTCGACACCGGGACGAGCGGCCAGACCAGGGGATTGAGCGCCGCCAGCTCGCGCTCGTCCAGCGTCCGGACGCTGAAGACCCGCCGGGGCTTGCGGGCCGTGGTGGGGTCGCAACCCCGTTCGAGGAGAGCCGCGAGCACCCAGCGGCCGAGAGTACGGCGAGCCGCGTTCATCAGGTGGGGATTCTACTCCGATACCGCCTCTTGCGCCGAACGGATGACGGATCTATGATTCACCCATGAACGATCTCGCGTTCCGGGTGATCGGCGCCGCGCA
>QHVW01000313.1 GCA_003223675.1 Acidobacteriota bacterium | reverse complement strand
TCAGCGACAGGTCCTGGGTCTGGTCCTGCCGCCGCGACAGGTGGCTGAGCCAGTAGGCCAGGCCGATCCAGATGACGGCATAGAGGACCAGCCGGACGTAGAAGAACCACGGGAACTGAGTGGAGGAGTGCGGCCAGTAGAAGTATGGTGCCTTGAGCTGCAGGACGTGGTCGGCCTGCACCTTGTCCGGATGCGCCCACTCGTAGAGGGCGGGCAGGCCGCCGGCGAGGAACAGAACGAAGAGGAAGATCAGCGGCACCGGCAGGACCCGCGCCGAGGCCTCCAGCACGCGGCGGATCACCACCTGCCAGTCGCCGCCCGACAGGTGGCCCAGCATGGAGATGGCGAGGCAGCCGAGCGAGATGCCCACCCAGAAGACGCAGCCGACCAGGCCGGCGCGGAAGAAGTAGTCCCGCGCGAGGAAGAAGCCCGCGATCGAGCCGAGCAGCCCGACGGCGCCGAGGACCAGGCCGAGGGTGCGGAGAAAGCCCACGGCGGCCGGGGCCTCGAACGCGGGGGAGCTGTGGCGGAGGGGATCGGTCGTCATGGTGCCTCGCTCGATTTGGGCTGGGGCCGCGGGTTGAGGTCGTCCTGCACCTTCTTCTGATCCGCGGGCGGCAGGCTCGCCAGGTCCGCCGGATTCGCGTTCTGGCTGTACTGGAGGACGCGGATGTAGGCGGCGATCGCCCAGCGGTCGTGCACCGGGATCTGCGGCGCATAGGTCGGCATCACGCCGTAGCCTTCGGTCATCACGTTGAAGAAGTAGCCGATCGGCGCCGCGCGCAGCCGTTCGATGTGGTACGAGGTCGGCGGCTTGTAGCCGCGCTGCACGATCATCCCGTTGCCCAGGCCGAGCCGGCCGTGGCAGGGAGAGCAATAGATGTTGAAGCGCTCCTGGCCGCGCAGCAGCAGCTCGCGGTCGACCTTGATCTCGGGCGGCATCTGGGCGGCCGGCTTGTTGTCGGGGCCGAGGCCGGTGAAGGCGAGCCCCTCCCGCAGGTCGCCGCGGGCCACCGTGTGGGCCGGGAGCGGGCGCGCCCCCTGGCCGTCGGCGAAGAAGGTGCTCTCGCCCAGCGTCTTGACCTTGTGCTGGTCGTGCATGTTCTGCCGGCAGCCGGCGGCCAGCAGGCAGGCCGCGAGGGCCAGGAGAGCCCTCTTTGTAGGGGCGCCCCTATGTGGGCGCCCTGGGGTCGTAGGGGCGCCCCTATGTGGGCGCCCTGGATTCAGAGCAGGGCGGCCACGCAGGGCCGCCCCTACACGCGGGGTGAAGGTCTCAGTGCTCAACGTCGGACACCTCGCTCGCGTTCAGGCCGGCCAGGAAGCGCCGGGTGGCGCCGGCATCGAACTTCGGGTCCCGCGCCTCGATCACCAGGAAGAAGCGGTCGCGCGAGGCGAGGGCGAAGCGCGGCACGTTGAACACCGGGTGGTACGGCTGCGGCAGCCCGTTGAGCACGATCATGCCGAGCACCGCCGCCAGGGAGGCGCCCAGGATGGTGCACTCGAAGGTCGGCACGATGAACGCCGGCCAACTGTGGAACGGCCGGCCGCCGACGATCATCGGGTAGCGGATGACCTGCGACCAGTACTGGAGCAGGTAGCCGCCGGTGCCGCCGAACAGCCCGCCGAGGAGCACGACGAGGGGCACCTTCGAGCGCGGCAGGTCGAGCGCCTCGGAGACCGCCTCGATGGGATACGGGGTGAAGGCGTCCACCTTCTCGTAGCCCGCCGCATGCACCTGGTGCGCCGCCGCGATCAGGGCCTCGGCCGAAGGAAATTCGGCCATCAGCCCGTAGACCGGCGGCCGGGGGTCGTGGAGCGAGCTCATCACACCACCTCCGTGATCTCATCTCCGGCCTCGCCGCCGGGGACGATCGTGCGCATCTCGAAGATGGAGATCGCCGGCAGGATCCGGATGAACAGGAAGAACAGGGTCGAGAACAGCCCGAGCGTGCCGATGAACGTCGCCCAGTCCCAGACCGTCCCCTGGTAGGGGCCCCAGGAGGCGGGGACGAAGTCGCGCATCAGGCTGGTGACGACGATCACGAAGCGCTCCAGCCACATGCCGACGCTCACCACCAGCGAGATCATGAACAGCCAGAAGGGCGAGGTGCGGAACTTGCGGATCCACAGGAGCTGGGGGGTCAGGCCGTTGCAGAAGATCAGCGCGTACCAGTAGCCCCCGTAGGGGCCGAAAACGCGGTTGTAGGACATGAAGCGCTCGTAGACGTTGCCGCTGTACCAGGCGAAGAACAGCTCGATGATGTAGCCGTAGAAGACGATCAGCCCGGTGGCCAGCATCACCTTGCCCATGTTCTCCAGGTGGCGGTCGGTGACGAAGTCCTTCCAGCCGAAGCCGACGCGCAGCGGGATCGCCAGCAGCAGCACCATGGCGAAGCCGGCGTAGATGGCGCCGGCCACGAAGTAGGGGGGGAAGATCGTGGCGTGCCAGCCGGGGACGATGCCGATCGAGAAGTCGAAGGACACCACCGTGTGCACCGAGAGCACCAGGGGGGTCGAGAGGCCGGCGAGCAGCAGGTAGGCCGTCTCGTAGTTGTGCCAGTGCCGCGCCGAGCCGCGCCACCCCATGGCGCCCATGCCGTAGAGCAGCCGGGCCAGCTTGTTCTTCGCCCGGTCGCGCATCGTCGCCAGGTCGGGGATCAGGCCGATGAACCAGAAGATCGCCGACACCGTGGCATAGGTCGACACCGCGAACACGTCCCAGATCAGCGGGCTGCGGAACTGCGGCCAGAGGGTCATCGTGTTCGGGTAGGGGAGCAGCCAGTAGAAGAGCCAGGGGCGGCCGAGGTGGAGCACGGGGAACATGCCGGCGCAGGCCACGGCGAACAGCGTCATCGCCTCGGCGAAGCGGTTGATCGAGGTGCGCCACTCCTGGCGGAAGAGCAGGAGGATGGCCGAGATCAGCGTGCCGGCGTGGCCGATGCCGATCCACCAGACGAAGTTGATGATCGCGAAGCCCCAGCCCACCGGCCAGTTGACGCCCCAGATGCCGACCCCCTTGGCGAACAGCCAGGTGACCGCGGTGAGGAACATCATCAGCCCTGAGAAGGCGGCGGCGAAGCCGACCAGCCACCACTGCGGCGTGTGCTTGGTCAGGATGACGTCGCTGATCTTGTCGGTGACGGTCCCCGCCGTATGGCCCGGGGCCACGATCGGCGCCTGGTCGGGCTTCACGGTGGCGGGGAGCCCGGGGCTCTTCTCAAGCGTGGCCAT
>QHVW01000312.1 GCA_003223675.1 Acidobacteriota bacterium | reverse complement strand
ACCTCGATGCCAGGGTGATCGTGGTCGTAACCGCGTACTCGGTGAGGTGAACGAGATGAAAGAGCTCTATCTGGAAGTCACTTTTCGCCACGGGCGCGCGATGGCCGCCTATCTCTACCTGCCGCGGCAAGCCGACGAGAAGAGCACATCCACGAAACGGGTCGAGCCCGGCATGGTGGTCGATTTCAGCGCGAGTGGGAAGCCCATTGGCATCGAGATCACGGCGCCCCACCAGATCACGCTTCAGGCCATCAACGACGTTCTGGAAAAGTTGGGAATCCCACCCCTGGCGGACGCTGATCTCGCGCCGCTGCTGGCCGCCTGATCCCTACCCGCCTGTAACGCATCTGCTGAGTCCCACGCCTGTCCTTCTCGAACGGCGGGCCCACGCCGGGCCCGTCCGTCCAAGGAGATGACCATGCGAAAGATTTGCGCGGCGATCCTGTTCTGCGCTCTTGGGCTTGCGGCGCTGGCCGGCCCGGGCCTCGCTCAGGCCAAGGTGAACATCGTCTACCCGATCAGCGGCGCGACGTACCCCATCATCGATCCTCCTCCCGGCCACCTCCATTCGGCCTACTTCACGTCGAGCTTCAGCGTGACCTGCGCGGGAGGCCCCCACAAGGTCCAGTGGGGCTACGACGCGGCTCCGGCGCTGGGGACCTCCTCCTTCTACGACCAGACGAGCGTGCAATTCGTCCACAAGCTCCCGGGCGGCATCCACCTCTTCTGGGTCAAGGCGGACTGCGGGTCGAGCGAGGTGAAGTTCAAGCTCGGCAACTGACCGGGAATGGCGAGAGCTGTTTATTGACGGTTTGCTATAATCTTCGCAGCCCATTCAGGGCCAAGTAGAAGAAGGAGCCTCATCATGCTCAGAAAGCTGTCTCTCGCCGCCGCTCTCGTCCTCGTCGCCGCCGCCACCCGCACCGCCGCCGCGTCGACCTGCCCGCCGCCCCGGCAGTACAGCGGCGTCTGCACGCAGGTGATCGTGTGGGCCCAGGACCCCGCGACCGGGATGTGCTGCCAGTATCCGACCCCCTGCTCGGCCCCGGCCGGCTGGACCATCTACTACGGTCCCAACTGCACCAGCGGCGGCATCGAGCTCTGAGGCGGTACGCATCTTGCTCTCCCTCCTGCTTTCAAAGGAGGGGCGAGCGATGGACCCTCACGACCGCAGATCCCGGGCGGCGAGCCGCCTGTTGACCGTTCTCATCATGGCCCTGGTGGCCGTCGCCGGATACTACGGAATCCGCGGCTACAACCCCGCCCTGCCGGCGTTGGTCCGGCCGGTGCGGATCACCCCGCAGCAGGAGATCGCCATCGGCCTCCAGGCGGCCCCCGCGATGGCCCAGCGGTATGGCGGGCTCTCCGCCGATCCCGAAGCCCGGCAGCGCGTCGACCGCGTCTGCCACGACCTCGTCGAGAAGACGGAGGCCCGGCGCTCCCCCTATGACTTCGACTGCCACGTGCTCGCCGACACCCGGACGGTCGACGCGTTCGCCCTGCCGGGAGGGCAGGTTTTCGTCACCGCCGGGCTGGTGGCGAGGCTCCCGTCGGACGCCGGGCTGGCCGGCGTGCTCGGCCACGAGATCGGCCACGTCCTGGCCCGCCACGGCACCCAGCGCATCGCCGAGACCCGGATCGCCCCCGGCCTGACCGGCGCCGCCGTGCTCGCCGCCTACGATCCGGCCGATGCGGCCAGCCGGCGCAAGGCCGCCATCGCCACCCTGATCGGACGGCTGATCGACCTGCGTTTCAGCCCTCGGGAAGAGGCGGAGGCGGACCGGCTCGGCGCCCGGCTGGCCGCCCAGGCAGGGTACGACCCCCTCGGCGCGGCCCAGGCCATGCGTCTCCTCGAAGGAGCGGATGGCAGGGGAGCGCGGGGCGGGGGGACTTGAACCCCTTTTTCGTGGCAGGGGCACTAACCTTGTAGAGGACTGGTAAGCTGTCCTCCGCCGCCTATGCGCACCTCCACCCCTCGCACCCTGCTGACGGTCCTCCTGCTGGCGCTGATGCTGGCGCCCGAGGCCCTGCTGCTGCACCGGTGCGCGTGTGGACGGGTCTTCGACTGCTGCTGCCGCAAGCAGCTCAAGACCATCAAGACCGGCGACGCCTGCCCGCTCCATGCGGGAATGACTCATTGCGCGGGGAGCTCTCAGGAGACCCCCGCCTCGCTCCAGAGCCAGAGGGAGCCGGTCGACCGTTTCGGGACCTCGCTGCCGGCCCTGATCGAGCTCCGGCTGGCGCTCGCCGGATGGACCTCCCGGGAGACCCGGGTCCCCGTCGCCGGCCTCCTGCCCGCGCCCCCCATTCCTCCTCCCCGCCTCGCGTAAGCCCCCAGCCCGTTGCCATTCCGGGCCCGCCACATGGGGCGGGCCGGAGAGCCCGATTTTTGGGAACAATTTATGGGGAACAAGGAGGCTTTCGATGAGGACGCTCTATCCGAGGCTCGCCGTCCTGGCCGGCTTCGTTCTGCTGCTCGCGGCGCCGCCCGCGCGCGCCTGCTCGATCTGCCGTTGCGGCGATCCCACCTTCAACGCCCTGGGGACCGACGTCTACAAGGAAGGCGCGTTCCGCGTCTCGCTCGACTGGGAGCGCTTCGACAAGGAGCAGGGGATCTTCGGCGAGGAAGGGGTCCCCGCCGCCAAGGACGCCGCCGAGGGGGGCTCCCCGGGCCGTGAGGCGGTAATCGAGAACCGTTTGACCACCGCTCTCTCCTACACCTTCGGCGAGCGCGCCATCGCCGTGGCGCGCGTCCCGTGGAGCTCCCGCAGCACCAGCGAGACCGGGATCGGCACCACCGGCGCCTCCAAGGACCTCGCCGATCCCGAGATCTACGGCCTGGTGCGCCTGTGGTCCTCGCAATTCACCGGCGGCTTGGGCCGGCGCGCCTGGATCTCGGCGCTGGGCGGCGTGAAGACCGCCTGGGGGAAGAACGATCTCACGCAGGGAGGGGAGCGGCTGGACGAGCACCTCCAGCCGGGGACCGGCTCCACCGACTGGTTCGGCGGCCTCTCCAGCGTCTACCTGCTGGACGCCCGCTCCTCGCTCTTCGGCTCCGTGCAGTACCGCGGGACGGGGACGAACGACTTCGGTTACCACTATGGTGACTCGAAGCTGGCCAATTTCGGCTACGAGCGCAAGCTCGGGCAGATCTGGG
>QHVW01000311.1 GCA_003223675.1 Acidobacteriota bacterium | reverse complement strand
GCATGCGCCCCCGGCGTCCCCCTTTCCCGCCGAATTCGCACGGTCTTTGTGAGGGAATCCCACACCCATCGGCGTTCCAGCCGCGGGACGCGAGACGCTCCCGCGACTTACTTCAAGGAGATTCAAGGATGTCGTTCCCGCCCAGGAAGAAAATCACCCTGCTGATCCTGGCCGCCGCCCTGGCGCTGCCCGCCTTCGCCTTTGCCCAGACCGCTCCGGCCGAGACCCCGGCCGCCGCCGCGGCCCACTCCTTCTCGAACGTCGAGCGCCGCGTCCTCGCGGACGGCGTGGCCGAGTACTTCTTCACCGTCCGGGTCGGCTCCGGCCCCTACGATCAGATCGGCCTCCATCGCGTGGTCAAAGAGACCGCGCCGAACGTTCCGGCCCACGCCTCGCGCGCGGTCTTCCTCGCTCCAGGAGACATCTGGAATTTCCGCGCCGCGTTCCTCACCGGCGCCCATCCCATCCCGGTCTTCCTCGCCCAGAACGGCCTCGACGTCTGGGGGATCGACTATCGCTGGACCTTCGTGCCGGCCAGCGTGACCGACCTCTCGTTCATGAAGGATTGGGGGCTGGAGCAGGACGCCCGCGACCTCGGCGTCGCGATCGGCGTGGCCCGCTTCACCCGCGCCATCACCGGCAGCAGCTTCGGCAAGATCTTCCTCCTCGGCTGGAGCCGCGGCGGCCAGATCAGCTACGCCTACCTGAACGGCGAGACCCAGGTCCCGCCGGGCCTGCGCCAGGTTGAGGGCTTCATCCCGGTGGACATCTATCTGAAGACCGACGTGGCCGATTTCCAGGCGAAGGCCTGCCAGCGGGCCCAGGGGACCGAGGCCGCGATCGCGGCCGGTAACTACGCGGCCACCTCCGGAGCGCTGGTCCAGGCGATCGGCAACGCGGCGGTGGCGGACCCCAACGGCCCGTCCGCCGTAGTTCCCGGATTCAATAACCGCCAGACGGGGCTGTTCGTGGGCGAGGCCACCTTCGGGCTGCTCGGCGGCCTGGAGCCGGTGCCCTTCTACCACTTCACGGGCGGCACCTTCGACGCCAACGGGATCCCCTCCGGGCTGCTCTACTCGAACGAGGCGGACCTCTTCCACTTCGAGACCGCCTCGGCCCCCTACCAGCCCAACCGGGAGCTGGCGGACGCCGACACCGCCACCTGCGGCCAAGTGGACGTGCCCTTCGACGACCACCTCTCCGAGATCACCGTCCCCGTCCTCTACGTGGGCGCGGGCGGCGGTTTCGGCCAGTTCGGCGTCTATACCACGACCCTGCTCGGCAGCACGGACGTGAGCACCCACATCGTCAGCCTGGCACCGGTGCGGATCGCCGACTTCGGCCACGCCGACCTCTTCCTGGCCAACCAGGCCGAGTCGCTGGTCTGGCAGACGATCCTGGATTGGGTGCGGGCGCACTGAGCAGGCGAGGGGCCCTCTGAGACCCCCTCAGAAGGGCCCCACCGTCAGCACCTCGCGGGCGTAGACGTCCCACAGCTTGCCGAGGAAGAAGCGGCCGAACCGTCCCAGGGCGGCCGTGCGGTCGGCGAGCGTGGGCCCTTCGACGTGGAACGTGGTGAGCTCCTTCAGGAAATCGAGGAAGGCGATGCGGAGGATGCCGGCCGCCACCACCTCGGCGCCCGCCTCCTGGTCGGCCGCCACCTCCCCGCGGTAGATGCGGGTGAAGAGGGTGGTGGTGTCCGTCCAGACGTCGAAGCCGGGATCGTCGCGAACCTCCTTGAAACCGCTCAGGGTCAACGGCGCGCCCTGGCCGTCACGGAAGTGGAGACGGTAGAGGATCCGCTTCCGGGTATAGTCCCCCTCGTCGACCAGGAGGTTGAAGGTGCCGGCCTCGATCGGCCGCTCGCCCCCCAGCGCATCGCAGGTGAGGGTGCCGGTGATCGTGGCCGCGTGCTCGGGCTGGGTGATGAAGCGGTTGACGCCGTCGAGCTGGATCGTCATGCGGGCCTGGAGGAGGGTCTTGCGCTCGTGGCCGAGGTCGAAGCCGCGCTGGAAATCGGTCTCCCCGAGAGCGACGTAGCCTTTCATCTCCTCCGTGAACCGCAGTTGGGTGACCGCCTCGTGGATCTCCGTGGGATAAGCGGCGACGTCCTGGCGGAGGGGAATCCCCCGCTCCTGGCACCAGGCGCGCGCCACCTCGACTCCCTGGTTGACCGCCTCGGCGGAGCGGTCCCGGCTGACGTTGATCAGATAGTGCAGCCCCACCTCGGCCTTGAGCTCCTTGACCTCGATGGGACGGTCGAATTCGCTGTGCCGCCCCTCCTTGATCGCCTGGTTGCTGGCGGCGATGCGGTCGAGCACGGCCTTGTAGCGGCCGTTGGCGGCGGTCTCGATGATCTGGAAGTAATTCGCCACGAAGCCGTCCAGCCACTCGCCGCGCTGGCTCACCGTCCAGATCACCCACAGCTCGTCCGCGCCCCGCCGGATCGCCTCCTCCAGATTGGCGTCCGTGTTGAACACCGAGTCAATGTAGACCTCGCCGCCGATGCGCACGGGCTCGAACCACATCGGCAGCGAGACCGAGGCGACCAGCAGGTCCTCGGTCGCCTGCGCCGGCGTGTAGACGAACAGCTCGTGGCGGGTGAAGTTGTAGACGTTGAAGGTGGCCTCGCGCGGGCTCCGGCGGATCGCGTCGAAGTCGAGCCCCCAGGCCGGGAAGACCTTGTGGCGGTAGTTGTCGAGCTTGAACAGCGACTCGGCATAGAACAGGCGTGTGTACTGCAACCAGTTGAGGTCGATGCCGGCCGCCGGATCGAGGTTCCGCCAGTTGTCGGCCATCTGGGCGCCGCTCATCCCCTGGCAGTACATGGCAAGATTGAAGCAGCCGCCGCTGGCGCCGTCCGCGTGGTCGAACGTCAACCCCGCCTCGTCGAGCCAGACCTGCAACACGCCGGCCTGGAAGGCGACCTTGACGCCTCCGCCGGCCAGGATCAGCGAACGCTTCGGGGTTCCGTCGGGCTTGGGCATCTCACCCTCCTCACGCGCGTGGGGAGCTTCTTTGGGCGCTTGATGGAGAGGTATGGTACTCCGAAAGCCTACGGGGGACCTCCCCTCCCCCGGCTGCGCCTCTTCCCCCAAGTTCCCGATTTGTGGTAAAGTCGCGTCATGGCGAAAAACATCAGACCCCCGGCGACCGCGGAACAGATGCTGCGCTCCATTGGAGCGACCCAGGAGGATCTGGAGATCGTGCACAGGATCTTGAGGGAGCTGGGGGAGTACGACGATCCTCCTGCTCCCTGTGATGGACCTGCCGAAAGCCGCCGGTCCGCCAAGGAAGACGAGTAAGTCAGCCCTGCCCTGGAATGCTCCCCGCGGAACCTCTGACTCCTGTCGATGGGCGGGATGTGTTTCTCAATGTCCCCTTCGACACAGAGTATGCTCCTCTCTTCTTGGCCCTGATCGCCGGCCTGACGGCTCTGGGTCGTACGCCGCATTGCGTGCTCGAAGTGCCGAGCGGAGGCCGAACCGTCTGGAGCGGATCTTCCGTCTGATGGAGAGTTGCGACGCCTCCATCCACGATCTCAGCCGGATCACCCTATCCGGCCCTCAAGATGTCCCTCGGTTCAACATGCCTTTCGAGCTTGGGATGGCATACGCCCTGGCCCAGAAGGTATCCCACGACTTCTTTGTCCTGGAAGAGAAACCGTTTCGTCTCCAGGCCAGCCTGAGCGACCTCAATGGCCACGATCCGCACATCCACGACAGCACTCCGAGCGGCGCCCTCCGCTGCGTCCTCAATT
>QHVW01000310.1 GCA_003223675.1 Acidobacteriota bacterium | reverse complement strand
TGGGAACCAGGACGCCCCGCGCCGGGGAGTAGATGACGTGGTCCGCGTCCGCGAAAGGCTTCAGCCCCGGCTTCTCCGCGGCACCCGCGGAGCCTGCCGCGACGGCCAGCAGGCTCAAGGACAGCGTCAAGACATGCTTCCGACCCGAGATCCTCATCATGTTAGGTTCTCCCTGTAAGAGCGAGCGTTGTTTGAGCGCTCTATAAGGTCTGGTGCGGGGAGGGGTGGAAGGCGCGCCGGGGCTCGCGGATCCCCGGGGCGCGGCCGGCGCCCCGGGATCCCTGAGCGGGGTCTACAGCCAGGTGCAGACGTGCGGGCTGATGACGCCGCACGCGATGGGCTCGGTGGTGTTGAAGCACCGTTTGCAGTCCAGGGTGGTGTTGCAATAGCACGCGGCGACGGCGGGCTTCTGCGGCATCAGGTGGAGGAACACGGCGACGGCGGGGATGATCAGCAACCTCAAGACAGTCCCTCTCTTCATGGGTCTCCTTTCGGTTCGCTGCGCTGAAGGCAGCGCATGAATGCTGGGTCCACTTGTAGAGTGGCACGGCTCGGGCGGAGCGTGACAGGGCGGCACATCGAGGGGCTGTGTTGACGGTAGACGTGGGCAATCGTATAATAGTAAAGCTCTGAAATCAAAGTAAAGAAAGGCTTGGTAGAGGAGCCTATCTTGGAAATGAACAGCTTTCAGAAGGCCGGCGTGCTCATCATCAGATTCATGGGCGCGATCATCGCGGCGGTCGGCCTACTGGGCCCTCTCTATGCAGCTTTCACCAAAGCGATCGGCAAACATGTTCCTGATTATCCTGATGAACGTTGGATTGGCAGCATCGTTTGGGCCGTCGGTGGTATCGTGCTCGTCTTCGCAGCCAAACCGTTGGGTCGTCTTCTCGGTCGCGGGCTTGAGTAACGGAGCCCCTCGCCAGGAATTATCATGAGCCTAGGTCACGCCTTGCTAAGACAATGCGGCAAGCCGAGCGGCTGGCTCGGCAGGCTGAATCTCTGGAGCATGAATCGCCGCCATTCCAAAGTAACGGAGTGGGGTTTGAAACATGTCTCCATCCAGAGCTGTGACACAATCCTCGATGTGGGTTGTGGTGGGGGAATGACCATCGCCCGGCTGGCCGCCGTTGCGACGGAGGGGAAGATCTATGGGGTCGATTACTCCGAAGAGAGTGTCGCCGCCTCTCGGAGAGCCAATCAGCCGTTGGTCGATGCGGGCCGGGTCGAAATCCTGCACGCCTCTGTCTCGCAATTACCCTTCCCGGACGAGATGTTCGATCTCGTCACGGCTGTAGAGACTCACTATTACTGGCCGGATTTGACTGCCGACCTGCGGGAGGCTCTGCGCGTCCTGAAACCCGGCGGGACGCTCGTCATCATCGCGGAAGCCTACAAGGGCGGCAAATACGATCGGCTGCTCCAACGGCTCGAAGAGCTGCAGCGGCAGGGCATCATGAAGTATGCCCACCTGACGATCGGCGAGCACAGCGAGCTCCTCTCAAAGGCTGGGTATTGCGACGTTCGGGTGTTCGAGGAGTATGACAAGGGCTGGCTCTGTGTGACGGGCCGGAAGGGCTCGTA
Source organism: Acidobacteriota bacterium (assembly GCA_003223675.1). GTDB lineage: Bacteria > Acidobacteriota > Thermoanaerobaculia > Multivoradales > UBA5704 > DATARR01. The sequence continues at coordinate 1,923 of QHVW01000310.1, read as the reverse complement.
GCCTGAGCGGGTGGCCGATCGGGAAATTCCCCCACCCAGGGCGGCCACATAGGGCCGCCCCTACGAAAAGCGTTTCACTTCGATCCCAAAAAGGTCCCGGAGCGCCTCCGCGTACTCGCTCTCATCGAGCTCCCGCTCCTCCTGCTCACCGCCGCGGGTCGTGATCAGCTTCATGCCGCTCAGCGTCACGCGGCCGTCCGGCGTCGCCAGGGAGCAGATGCGGTTCTGGGTGAAGTGGGAGTCGGGCGAGGTCTGGTGGAAGTGGCACCGGTCAGCATAATCGGCGTAGACGTGGGGCTCCAGGCCGAAGCGGTATTGGGCTTTCCAGGGGCCACCCTCGCGGCGGGCCATGAGGAGACGGCTGTCCCCGGTCTCTTCGACGCGGTAGGCCAGGTCGCCTTCCATCTGCTCGCCGCGCTCGTCCAGCCGCAGCGGCTCGCGGAAGGAGTCGCCGAAGCCCACGTCCGCCAGCCAGCGATCCTCCAGGGTCACCAGGAGCGTCATGTGATCGTAGTCCGGGCTGAATTCCCCGGCCGAGCGACCCACTCCGGCCGAGAGCATGGCGACGTCGAAGCCCAGGGCGCGCAGCAGGGCGGCGAAGAGGCCGTTGAGCTCGTAGCAGAAGCCGCCGCGGCGGCGCGTCACGATCTTCTCGAAGAGGGCCTCGTCGTCCAGTTGGATCGGCTCTCCCCAGTGAATGCTCAGGTTTTCGAAGGGGACGGCATACAGGTGCGCCAGGTGCAACCGCCGCAGGGTCTCGGCGGTGGGAGCTCGCGGGCCCTGGTATCCAATACGTTCGAGATAGGCGGCGGCGTTCATGGGAGAGCTCTTCGTAATTCTTTTTTCACGTCAAGGTGGTAGCTATAGGCGGCGAGGAGCCCGCCGGCGATCTCCTCGAAAATGCGGGCCTCCTCGGCGGAGAGCTCCCGCCTCCAGACGCCGATCTTGGCGGGGTCCGGAGACCGGTGCGTGTGGGCCTGCTGGCGGAGGCGCTCCTCGCGGGAGGCCAGGACGGCGCCGTCCGCAGTGTGGCGAGCTCCGTGCTCTTCCAGCCGTCGCGCCGCCCGCTGGGGATAGAGCAGCATCTCCGGCCGGAGCTCCAGCCCGGTAAAGTCGCAGATCCGGCCCAACACTGTCTCCGGGTCGCGGACGAGGTCCTCGAACCGCACCTCCAGGAAGTGAGGGCAGGCCCTCCCCTGATCGCGGGCGGCCGCCACGTGATCCCGCCAGAAGGCCGCCTGGACGGCGATGTCGCGGCCCGGCGAGAACCAGCGCTCCCGCAGGGAGACGGCGATGTCGCGGCCGTCGCGCACGAGGTGGATGAAGCGCGCCTCGGGCAGCAGCTTCCGGATGTCGAGGAGATGGCGCGAGTAGAGCGGCGTCTTGTCCCCCCAGCGCGGCTTGCCGAAGCGGGCGGCATACATCCGGTAGAAGAGGCGGACGCCGTCCGCGGCGTGGAAGGGGCGAATCCCGGCCAGCCGGGCGCGGAATTCCTCTGCGGGGATCTGGAAATCCTCCCAGGCGGGGGCGTTCGCCGGGAAGGTCGTCACCGCCTGGAAGAAGCGCTCCCGGAGAGCGTCTCCCCAACCCCGAAGCTCCGGCACGATCTGCAGGAACCCGGTCTCCGGCGGAATGGCGAGCTCCGGGTGGGCGTCGAGCATGAGCCGCAGCATCGTGGTGCCGGAACGCGGCGCTCCCACGATGAAAGGCATGGGGGCTTGCCGGCGGGCTCGAAGGCGGTGGAGCAGGAGCATGGTGGCCGGCGATCATACTCCTCACCCCCCTTCATGGCGGCATCAGGCGCCGGACCCCGGGGGTGAGTCAAGGCGAGCCGGCGGGGAGGATCAGGTGGCTGTCCCCGAATTCATGCCAGAGATAACCCTCGCGCACGGCCTCCTCGTATCCCGCGCGCACCAGCTCCCG
>QHVW01000309.1 GCA_003223675.1 Acidobacteriota bacterium | reverse complement strand
TCGCCGCGCTCTGGACCTACGACGGCTGGTACGGTCTCACCTGCTCGGCGGGCGAGATGCGCGATCCGGGCAAGAGCCTGCCGCGCGGGCTGATCCTGGGCACGGCGCTGGTGGTCGCTCTCTACATGTTGCTCAACCTGGTCTACGTCCGGGCGCTGAGCATCCCCGACATGGCCGGCACCTCGCGCATCGCCGAGACGGCGGCGGCGGTCCTCTTCGGCCCGGGCGCGGCGCGGCTGATCTCGCTGGCGGTGCTGATCTCGACCTTCGGCTGCCTCTCCTCGACGATCCTCTACAGCTCGCGGATCTACCTGCCGATGGCCGAGGACGGCCTCTTCTTCCGCTCGCTGGCCCGGGTCGATCCCCGCCACCGGACACCGGTCGCCAGCCTCTGGGCGCAGACGGCCTGGGCGCTGCTCCTGACCGCCTCGGGCACCTACTCGCAGCTCTACACCTACGTGATCTTCGCGTCGGTCGTCTTCCACGCCATGATCGCCTTCGCGGTCTTCGTCTTCCGGCGCCGCCGTCCCGACCATCCGCGCCCCTACCGGACCTGGGGCTACCCCGTGGTGCCGGCGCTGTTCATCCTCGCCTGCCTGCTGCTGATCGGGAACACCCTCAAGGAGAGCCCGCGCGAATCCCTCGCCGGACTGGCCCTCGTGGCCCTGGGGCTGCCGGCGTACTGGATGTTCCGGCGGGGGTCGGGCATGCAAAGGAAGTAAGCCGTGGCCCACGAGCTCGCATATCCCGTCACCCTGACCGCTGATCCAGTCGACGGCGGTTTCGTCGTGACTTTCCGGGATCTTCCGGAGGCCATAACACAGGGTGAAACCATGGCCGAGGCTCTCATCGAAGCCGCGGATGCTCTCGAAGAAGCGATCGCCGGAAGAATCCGGCGGGGGGACCCGATTCCGGAGCCGTCTCCAGTACCAGGAGATCGCATGATTCCGGTCCGGACCAGAACTTTGGGAGCGGGTTCTCCGTAGCTTTGCTCAGGCAAAGTCGGCGCCCCCGGCCCGTTGGCCCTCGGTTGATCCTCATAGGCCCGGCCCTCTTCTCCCGTCCCCTCCCGCCTCCCACACCGGGAGAAGAGGGAGAAAAACCCTTCAGGGTTGTGTTGGGCGGGCGGTTCCCCTCTCCCGGTGAGGGAGGGTGGGAGGTGACGGGAGAGGGGCAGGGGTGAGGGTGGCACACGCCTTGAACCGGTTCCTGCCGAGGAGGTGTGGGATGACGAGAACAAGGAACCGGATCTCGGGACGGGGCTTCAGGCTCACCCTGTTTCTCGCGGGCGTGCTGGCGCTGTCGGCCTGCGCGGTGGAATCGCCCGCCGACTACCGTCAGGGCCCCTCCGGCCAGGAGGGGCAGATCGACGGCTTCATCACCTTCGAGGGGCGCTGCCCCACGATCCGCGATCATGAGACCAACCAGGTCTTCGGGCTGACGGGCAACATGCGCGCCCTGCGGCCGGGGGACCACGTCGCCCTCAGCGAGCGCGCGGTGGGCGGCCGCGCCTGCGGCATCGACGCGCCGACGCTGGAGGTGCTGTCGGTCGACGTCGTCTGGAGGGGGGACGATCACCGGGACGCCTGGTTCGACGCCCGCCGGGACGGCGATCTCGAGAGCTTCATCGCCCAGAGCCGGGACCGCGGCGGCTGGTACTCCGACCGCTACGCCTACCTCCACGGCGGCGGTGGGCAGGGTCCGGGCCGCCCCGGGCCGTACGACAGGGACCGGGATCGAGATCAGGATCGTGGCGGGTACGACAACCCTCCGCCGCCCCCTCCGCCCGGCATGGACAATCCTGGCGAGGATCGCGACGACGAGGAGCAGGAAGAGCTCAGCGTCACCGGCCGGCTCGATCTGCGCGGCTCCTGCCCCGCGATCCACACTCCGAACGGGGATTCCTGGGACCTGACCGGCGCCCTGGGGGACTACCACGACGGCGACCGGGTGAGGATCCTCGGCTACCCCGCGGGGCGCTCCGCCTGCGGCGGCAGAGCGCTCCGCGTCGAGGAGGTTTCAACCCCAGGCGGGTGACTACTCGTACTGAATGAACCCCGGCGCCATGATGCCGTCGGGGTCGAACTTGCGCTTGGCCTCCAGGATCATCGGCCAGCGGTCGCCGAAGTGCTG
>QHVW01000308.1 GCA_003223675.1 Acidobacteriota bacterium | reverse complement strand
ATTCGACGGTGACGTGGATGGGATAGAACCACTGGGCGAAAGTCTGCATCCCCTCGCCGAGCTCCATCCCCTCGCCGATCTTCTTGATCCCCTGCAGGCAGGGGGTGCACCAGGACTCGATCGAGGAGAAGGTGGGGTTCTGCGGGTCCATCACCTTCTTCGCATCCTCCATCACGGCGCCGAGGTCGTCGTAGAGCAGGAAGTA
>QHVW01000307.1 GCA_003223675.1 Acidobacteriota bacterium | reverse complement strand
CTCCAGCAGCTCCCCAAGAAGCGGCAGACGCTGATGTTCTCGGCCACCATGCCGCCGCCGATCGAGCGCATCTCCCAGCAATTCATGAACGATCCGGTGCGGATCGACATCACCCCCGAGGGCAAGGCGGCGGCCGGCATCAGCCACCGGCTCTACCTGGTGGAGCCGGACAACAAGAAGGAGTGCCTGCTCGCCCTGCTCCGCCAGGAGCTCGGGAGCACGCTGGTGTTCATCCGCCGCAAGAGCGACGCCGAGTGGCTCATGGGCGTGCTGGAGCGCGAGGGGCACCCGGTGGAGCGGATCCACTCCAACCTCTCGCAGGGTCAGCGGACGCAGGCCCTCCAGGGGTTCCGCGAGGGGGAGCACCGCATCCTGGTGGCGACCGACATCGCCTCCCGGGGCCTGGACATCCCGCGCGTGGGCCACATCATCAACTTCGACATGCCGGAGACGGTCGAGGACTACATCCACCGCGCCGGCCGCACCGCCCGCGGCACCGCCACCGGCATCGTCTCCACGATCGCCACCTGGATCGACAAGATGATGATCAAGGAGATCGAGTCGACCCTCGGCGAAGACCTCCCCCGCTGCACCGTCCCCGGAGTCCCCCCCTACGTCGAGATGAAGCCCCGGGTGAGCCTGGGCGCCCGGAAGTCGACGCTCAAGGTGAAGCGGCGGTAGTGGAAGTGGTAGGCGTGAGTCCGGTACAATCCAGTCGCCATGTCTTCCTCAACCCGCGTTGCCGAGCCGCCGGTCACTCTCGGCGAGGTGCCGCCGCTCGAGCCGGGCGACCGGCTCACGCGGGCCGAGTTCGAGCGCCGCTACGAGGCGATGCCACGGCTGCGTAAGGCGGAGCTGATCGAAGGAGTGGTCTACATGCCACCCCCCGTGCGCCTGCGACTCCACTCCCGGCCCCATCTCCACCTGGCCACCTGGCTGGGCGCCTACGAGGCCGGGACGCCAGGAACCGTGGCCGCCGACAACAGCACCGTGCGTCTGGATCTCGACAACGAGCCGCAGCCGGATCTGTTGCTGCTCATCGATCCCTCCGTGGGCGGTCAGGCGCGCGTCAGCGACGACGACTACGTCGAGGGCGCCCCCGAGCTGGTGGCGGAAATCGCGTCGTCCACCGCCAGCTATGACCTCAACACCAAGCTCAACGTCTACCGCCGCAACGGCGTGCGAGAATACGTCGTCTGGCGCGTGCTGGACCGCGAGATCGATTGGCTCATTCTCCGGGAAGGGCGATACGAGGAGCTGACTCGCGATTCATCCGGCTCTTACAAGAGCGAGGTCTTTCCCGGCCTGTGGCTTGACCCCGCGGCGATGGTGCGCGGTGAGCTCGCCGGCGTGCTGGACACCCTGCGCCAGGGGCTCGCCACCCCCGAGCACGCCGCTTTCGCCGACCGGCTGAAAGCGTCCGGACGATCGACGTAGGCCCCGAGCTCGTACGCAGCCCTCTCTGCAATCCTCTCCGCATCGATCAGCAACTATTCCCCGCGGTTTTTTTCGTTCGGGAAATTCGAGCGCTAAGATAGTCCGTGGGAGCGTGGGGGGAGTTGAATTCACTTTTCTACTTTTCTAACCAAGCTTTCCATCCTGAATTTTCCGGTCCGTGGACATCGAGATGAGCTCAAGCCTCCGCCTGATCGTCGCCGATCCGCAGCAGCTCTTTCGCGAGTGTCTCTGCGCGGCGCTCGGCGGATGCGGCGGGAGCGAGCCGGCCGGCAGCGCGGAGGGGGCGCTCGCCCTCCTGGCCGCGCGCGAGGCCGACGTGCTGATCGCCAGCCTCGACCTGCCGGACGTCCTGAGCCTGATCCGCGAGGTGGCGGCCCGCTTCCCGCGCGTCAAGGCCCTGGTCCTGGGCCCGGAGAGCGCGGCGCCCGCGATCGTCGCCTGCCTGGAGGCGGGCGCCTGCGGCTACGTCCTGCGCGAGCAGTCGATCGCCGATCTCCGGGAGGCGGTCGCGATGGCCCTGCGCGGCGAGGCCGCCTCCGTTCCGGCGGTCAACCATCTGCTCTTCGCGCGCGTCGGCGAGCTCGGCCGCGAGCGGCGGCAGCGCCAGCGGCTGGAGCTCTTCGACCTGACGGCGCGGGAGATCGAGATCCTCGCGCTGATCGCCGAGGGGCTCAGCAACCAGCGCATCGCGGAGCGTCTCTGCCTCTCGGTCCACACGGTCAAGAACCACGTGCACAACATGCTCGAACGGCTGGGTCTGGAGAGCCGCGCCAGGGCGGTCGAGCACGCCTACGAGCGGGGCTGGCTGGCGCGCCGGCCGCGGTGATCGACCCTTTTTAGATCCCGCGGTCCATTGCCCGCCCACCTCACCGGGACGAAAAAGGACCCAGCGGAGCCACGAGATCCCATGGACGAGCCCGTATCGGTCACGGTCACGGTCACGGTCGCAGGACGCGACCGCATCTTCGTCGAGGCCCTGACCGGCTGGCTCGGCGGACGGGGGGATTTCCGGGTGGTCGCTCCGGAGGCCCTCGTGGCAGGCGTCGACGTGGTGCTCCTCGACGCCGGCTACCGGCCCGAGGAGGCGCTCGCCCTCGCCTGGAGCCTCGACGGCCGGCTGGCGGGGGCGAAGATGATCGTCCTCGGCGCCGAGGAGGAGCGGGTGCCCGATTTCGTGGAGGCCGGCGTCCGCGGCTGCCTGCCGCGCGGCGCCGCCGCCGCCGATCTGGCCGCCGTCATCCACGAGACCCACGCCGGTAGGACCCGCTGCTCCCCGCGCCTGGCCGCCGCCCTGATCGCCCGCCTGCAGGAGCTCTCGTGGGGGCGCGAGGCGCCGGCCGGCCGGGTGCCCGAGCCCCTGACGCCGCGCGAGATCGAGATCCTCCGCCTGGTCGCCCAGGGGCTGTCCAACAAGGAGGTGGGCCGCCGGCTGCGCATCGGCTTCTCGACGGTCAAGAACCACGTCCACAACATCCTCGGGAAGATGACGGTGCATCACCGGCGCGAGGCCGTCCGGCTGGCCTACGAATGCGGCCTCCTGGGCCCCGGTCCGGGGGAAGGGAGAGGGTAGGGAGATGGAGAGACCGCGTGGCATCGAGCTCGTGCCCCGGCTGGACGACGCCTACTCGGCCGAGAGCATCGCCCGGCGGCGGCGCTGGATCGAGGAGCGCACCGGCGCCTCGCTCGCCCACGTCGGCGCCTTCTCGCTGGACGGCGAGCGGATGCGCGGCAACATCGAGAACCCCATCGGCGCCGTGCAGATGCCGCTCGGCGTCGCCGGCCCCCTGCTCGTCGAGGGGGACCATGCGCGGGGGACCTTCTACGTCCCCCTGGCCACCACCGAGGGGGCGCTGGTGCGCTCCTACGAGCGCGGCATGGTGGCGCTCACCCGCGCCGGCGGGGCCCGGGTGAGCCTGTGGGCGGACGAGAACCGGGTGGCCCCCCTCTTCCAACTGGCGGACGTGGCCGAGGCGCGCGAGTTCGCCCGGCAAGTCGAGGCGAGCTTCGAGGCCCTGCGCGCCGAGGCCGAGGCGACCACCCGCCACGGCCGGCTCCTGCGCGTCGACTGCATCCCCATCGGCCGCGAGGTGATCGTCGACTTCC
>QHVW01000306.1 GCA_003223675.1 Acidobacteriota bacterium | reverse complement strand
AGTCGTTCTTCATGGCGAAGCGGCTGAGCGCCGCGCCCGGCGGCAGGGCGATGCGGAAGCGCCCCTCGATCCGCTGGTCGCGGGGGTTCTCGAAGGTCAGATGGAGCTCGGTGAAGGCGAGCGGCGGCTCCAGCACGCCGTTGACCTCCAGGGCCACCAGGGCGAGCCCGGTGCCGTCCGAGGCGGTGAGGGAGATGGGCGCGGCCGGCTCGGACGCGGGAGGCCCGGCCGGAGCCTTGGCGAAACGGAACGACGCGGATTGGAACGGCGCGGCGGCGGGCCGGGTCTCGCCAGGGTGTGTGGCGCTCACCGCGGCGAGCAGGACGAGGGCGGCCACCGGCAGACCGAGCAGCGTGAAGGTAGCGCGGGACATGGGGTTTTTCCTCCCCGAATGAGGGCCCCGGGGTTGGGGCCTCCTGTCCGCTTAGACACCCGGAGGGCGAAAAAAGTACCCGGGGGTGGAGCGGCCTCCCTCCCGAAACCTCACCCCTGTCCCCTCTCCCATCGCCCTCCCCCCTACCGGGAGAGGGGGACTCAGTTGAAGCGGTGGTGCTTGTAGTAGGCGTTATCAGTCTGATCGGTCGGATCCGTCGGATCGGTCAGATGGCCTCTTTTTTACGCCGGCTTCCTATAGGCACCATCGCCCCAGCCAGGTTCCCCTCTCCCGGTCGGTGGGAGGGCGATGGGAGAGGGGACAGGGGTGAGGTTTTGGGCGGGGGGCTGTTTTACCCCGCCCGCCGCCCGTACGCCGTCTCCCGATCCAGCACCTCCAGCGTCTTGTAGTACAGCGCGTCGGCCTCCTCGCGGCTGTTGCCGATGGCGGTGAGGCCGAGCTTGCCGAACTCGGAGACGGCGCCGATCAGGTGGAAAAGGACGCCGGAGTCGGTGGAGTGGCTGTAGTGGAGGCGGTTCTCGGTGAGGATGTCGATCACGTCCTCGGGGAGCAGGCCGCGGTAGGAGTCGGAGCGCAGGTTGTCGGTGGCCCGGTAGTACTTGGCGAGGCCGGTGGGGGAGTAGAAGAGGCCGGTGGCGCGGTCGAGCTTGCCGCCGGTGAGGAACTGGAGGGCCAGGAAGGGGTGGGTGGTGCCGCCCATCCGCAGGTTGATCTCCAGGGCGGCCAGGCTCAGCTCGGCGTCCGGCGCGTCGCGCCAGACCAGGAAGTCGATGGCGAAGCGGCTCACCACGCCATAGGTGGCGAGGACCTCGCCGATCCGGATCGCGGCTTCCGAGATGCGCAGCCGGTACTCCTCGCGGGCCGGGAAGCTGCAGCCGAGGAAGACCTGGTCGCCCGGACCGCCGAGGATCTGGTCGTGGGTGGAGATCGGCAGCACCTCGCCGCGCGGGCTGATGCGGAGCTGGGCGCTGGGCGAGAGCTTCCCGGCCCCCTCGATGAATTCCTCGACGATGCCGCCCATGCGGCAGAATTTTTCGCAATAGGCGTCGAACGTCTCCTCGGGCACCGAGTATTCGATGCGGCGCAGCGCCTCCCGGACGCGCTCCCGGGTGAGGATCTCCGGATAGCGGAAGAGGGCGTTCCCCTCTCCCGAGAAGCTGTCATTCAGCTTGACCACGGCGCGCCGGATGCCGGGGCGCTTCGCCGCCAGGTCGATCAGCGCCTCCTCGATGTCGCGCTGCGATTGGAGGTCCTCGAACCCCTCGGGCAGGGCGACGCCGGCCTCGCGGAAGATCTTGCGGCTGCCCGACTTGGTGCCGAGATGGGCGAGGTCGGGATCGGCGCCGTTGAGCGGGATGCCGAGCAGGACGGCCAGCTTGCGCTCCAGCGGCGTCGAGTTGAAGACGGTGAGGTAGGCGCGCGACGGGTCCTGGATCCCCTCGCGGATGCGCTCGATCAGGCGCGGACGCTCGAGGATCTTCTCGGTGAGCGAGCGCGGCGAGGCGTCGTAGGCGCAGAGCAGCGTCAGGCGCGCGCGGGCGTGGCTCGCCGGGATGCCCGCGAGGAGCTGGAAGTAGTAGTCCAGGATCATCGGGTGCACGGGCTGCGAGGTGACGTAGACCACGCGGGCCCGCGGATTGCGCAGCCGGATCAGCAGGAAGAGGAGCCGTTCCTCATAAAAACTGGCGCCGGCGAGCTTCTTGAGCTCGCTCTGGTCGAGGGTCATCGAGGGGACCACCACCGAGGTGTGGGGCGCCTCGTCCGCCATCATGAGGGCGTTCCAGACTTCGAGCAGGTGGGGCTGGAGGCGCCGGAATTCGGCGCTCGCGGTCTCGGGGGTGAGATCGATGGGGAACGGCGGCTGCGGGATCACGGTGGGTTTCCGGCGCTCCGTGGCATGGGCGGCAAGCTTACTTCAACGGACCTCCAGGATGGGAAGCCGCGACGGAGGGTCCGGAGGCGGAGAGCTCCCGAGAACGGTCCGTTCCTCGTCCAGGTCCACGCTGAAGCCGAGCGACTCGGCGCGCCGCCGCACCTGGCGCTGGAGGTGGAAGCGCAGCGGCCGCAGGAAGGTGTAGTCCGAGGTGAGCTGCAGGAGGTGCTCGGAGCCCGCGTCCAGATCGCTGCGGAAGAGGATCTCCCGCCGCTCGGCCGCCCACTGCTCCGTCACCTCGCCCCGCTCGACCTTCTGCTTCAGGATGGCGATCTGCCCGGCGCGGTTGACGATGATCTCGGGATGATGGTTGACGCCGAAGACGCGCGGCATCAGGCCGCCGGGATCGCGCGCGAATTCGAGCATGGTGATGGCGTCCCCCTGCGGGCCGCCGACGCCGAGCGTCTCCCAGCCGATGGGCAGGACGCCGG
>QHVW01000735.1 GCA_003223675.1 Acidobacteriota bacterium | reverse complement strand
CCAACGGCGACATGGTGGAGGTGCTCACCAACCCGTCGCGCAATCCCAGCCGCGACTGGCTGAACCTGGTCACCACCTCGCGCGCCAAGAGCAAGATCCGCCAGTGGCTCAACACCCAGCAGAAGCAGCGGGCCATGGAGATCGGCCGGCGATTGTTCGACAAGGAGATCCGCAAGTACAGCCTCTCCTTCCGCAAGGTGACGGACACGCCGGAATTCGCCAGCTATCTCCAGGGCGAGGGCCTCTCCAAGATCGACGACCTCTTCAGCCGGATCGGCTTCGGCAAAACCGAGCCGCGCCACGTGCTGGAACGGGTGGTGGGGCAGGACAAGCTGGAGGAGGGGACGGCGGAGAAGCCGGGGCGGCTGCGCCAGGCGGTCAACAAGATCCTCCCCTTCGGGACGACGACCGGCCCGCTCACCATCAAGGGGCACGGCGACATGCTCTCCTACCTCGCCAAGTGCTGCAATCCGCTCCCCGGCGAGGAGATCGTGGGCTACATCACCCGCGGCAAGGGGGTCTCGGTGCACCGGGTGGACTGCCCGAACGTGCAGAACCTGCTCTACAACCCGGAGCGGGAGATCGAGGTCCAGTGGGAGCAGGGGAAGAACGAGGTCTACCAGGTCGCGCTGCTGATCGAGGTGGAGGACCAGCAGGGGATGCTCGCCCGCCTGACCGAGGCGATCACCCGCGCGGGGAGCAACATCACGGCGATCGAGGCGGACACCCACAGCGAGACCGGCCGCGGCACCATCAGCGTCGTCTGCCAGCTCCGCGACCGCAAGCACCTGGACAAGCTCCTCCGCGAGGTCCGCGCCATCTCCGGCGTGCTGCGCGTCGGCCGCCGGGCCACCGGGGGCGGGGGAGGGCAGCAGCTCGAGGCGCTGAGCTGAGGGGCACCTCGGGCGGAGGGTGTAGAGACGTCCCAGTCCGTTTCAGCACGACGCTCGCAGGCCGCCAATGTCGGGACGTCTCTTCGGAGGGCATACCCTGGCGATTTCCGGTCTTTCCGGATCACGCCGCGCCCACCCGACCAGCGCGATAGGGAACATCGTGGGCCTCGGGAGAGAGACGTCCCGACGATAGCGGCCTGCGAGCGTCATGCTGAAACGGACTGGGACGTCTCTACCGCCTCCGCCGGGCGTTTCGGTGTCCAACCCCTTGAGCTCCGCGCCCTCTTCTGCTATCTTTACCTGCCCTCCGGGGCAACAGCTAGGAGAACGACTGTCATGGCCAAGCAATGCGAGATCTGCGGCAAGGGAACCACCTTCGGCCGCAATGTCAGCCACGCGCACAACGTCACGTCGCGCACCTGGGAGCCCAACCTCCAGCGGGTCCGCGCGGTCATCGACGGCGGTGTGCGCCGGATCCGGGTCTGCACCCGCTGCCTGCGCAGCGGCAAGATCGTCAAGGCCCCGGCCCGGAAGTGGACCCCCGAGAGCGAGGCGGCGAAGAGCTAGCCCTCTTCGCCCCCGCCTCTCCCCCCGTTTTCCCCTTTCCGCTTATTCTGATCCATCTCTTCCCCGCCGGGTAAGGTTTACCCTCGGGGCAGTGCCGTGTCCCGACCTTGTTACACGTCGGGAGAGGGCTGCGAAGCTCTTCCAGGCCGTTTTTACTAAATCTACCGCCCTGTTCACTCCCTTTTTTGCCGGGTTTTGAGGCTCTTTGAGGAACTTTGATCCAGTCTTTGGGGAGACTTGAGGACACTTAACAGCGATCGGCCTATGCTTCACCCATCTGGAGCACGAAACAGGGCGAAAGAGGGAAGCACCGGAGGGAGGCTCCAATTCTTTTGTAGTTCTTTCTTGTAGGTCCATTTGAGGGGAGTTGGTTTTGTTTAATTTGTAGTTTTATCTTCGTGGGGGAGGGAGGGGAGAGGGAAGCCCGGGCGAGCGTCAAACCCTGCCCGGGTTTTCTCTTTGGAGGGGGTTCCGGGGAGGTACGCTCGCGGGCGCCTGACCATGGCGGTCCTGGCTCGCTCCGCCACCCCCCAAAGGAGGTGTTCAATGTCGCAGTCGATTCGAAGGACGTTAGTCGCGATGAGCGTGGCCTCGGCTCTCCTCTTGGCAGTCCCGGCGTCGTCCTGGGCCGCCCAGACCCGCAAGCCGGCGCCGGAGCACACCCTCGGCCTGATGGCCCAGGCGTGGTCCTGGCTGGAGAGTCTGCTCGGCGATCCCAGGCCGCAGGCAGGCGCGCAGAGCAAGGACATCATGACCTCGCCGCCGCCGGCGACGAACCCGCTGCCGCCTTCCAGCCAGGGGCCGGCGATCGATCCTAACGGCGCGAAGTGATTTCTGTTGGTCGGGGTGGGAGATCCCACCCCGAATCTATTTGCCTTTGGAGGTATCTTGTGAGAGGCGAAGATTCCCGCGTGAACGATCACCCGACCCCCGAAGAGCTCGCAGGCATGGCATGGAACCGCGTGTCCGAAGGCCGGATGCGCGAGATCCTGCTCCACGTCCTCAGTGGTTGCGCCACGTGCAAGGCCGTCCTGACTCCTCACTTCGGCGCGCTCTTCGGTCTCGCCGAGCCACCCGAGCCGGTGCTCTCTCCTCAAGAAGAAGAAAGGTACGACACCGCGGTCAGCCGCGCGTGCTCCAGTGTGCTCGCCCGCGCGCGCGCGCTGCGGGAGGCGCCACAGCGCGAGATCCGCGCCAATTCCAACTTCGAGGCGCTCCCCCTCGTGCCGGAGCCGCTCCAGGGGGTGCCGCTGTTCGAGTCCCTCCTGCAGCAGAGCTGGGCCCTCCGCCACGAGAACCCCGCCGAGATGGTGCGCCTCGCCGAACGGGCGCGCGGCCTCGCCGAATCGATGCGCCTGAGCGACCTCTCCCCCCAGGCCCTGGCCGACCTCCAGTGCCGGGCCTGGATCGAGCTCGGCAACGCCTACCGGGTGGCGGACGACCTCGCCGCCGCCGAGCGGGCTCTCGGGCGCGCCACCGAGAGGTTCCTCGATGGGACCCAGGACGACCTCCTCGCCGCCCGCCTGTTCTCCGTGCAGGCCTCGCTGCTCACCGACGGCCGCCGCCTCAACCTGGCGGAGACCGCGCTCGACCTGGTGATCGGTATCCACCAGCGGCGGAACGATGAGCACGAGGCCGGCCGCGCGCTGCTCCAGAAAGGGATCGTCGTCGGCTACCAGGGCCGCTCCGAGGAGGCCCTCCAACTCATCACGCGGGGCCTCCAGGGGCTCGATGAGGACCGCGATCCCCGTCTGGTCCACATGGCGCTGCACAACCAGGCCCTCTTCCTGCTCGACGCCGGCCAGCTCCGGGAGGCGCGCATCGCCCTCTGGCAGGCGCGGGCGCGCGGGCTCGACCCCGGCGGCCGGGTCAACGAGCTGAAGGTCCGCTGGCTGGAAGGGCGGATCAACCTGGCCTTGGGCGAGCTCGAGCGCGCCGAGGGAGCGCTGCGCGAGGTGAAACAGGGATTCGCGGCCTCGGGCCTCGTCTACAAGGCGGCCCTCACCGGCTTCGAGCTGGGTGCGGTGCTCCTGCGCCAGGAGAAGGCGGAGGCCGCCGCGGCGGAGATCCTCGCCGCGGCGGACATCTTCATGTCTCTCGGCATCGGCCGTGAGGCGAGCGCCTCGGTGCTCCTCCTCCGCCGCGCCGCCGAGCAGCGGATCGTCGACGCCGCCCTCATCGACTACGTCTCCACCGTGCTCCGCCGCTCCGAGGAGGACGTGGAGGTACGGGCGGAGGAGTAGGCACCCGGGACACCCAAGGACGGCAAGAGCACGCAGCCCCGAGACCGGAGCTTCCTGCCCTTGCCGTCTTTGATGTCCTTTGAGGACCTTGGATCCCCTGATTCCCCCCGTTGGAAGGACTGTTCCGCGGAATTGTTGGTCCGCTCCGCGCGAAAGTTGATCCGCTCCGCGGAGCGGAAGACCCGCTCCACGGAATCATTGGCCCGCTCCGCGGAGCGGAAGACCCGCTCTGCGGAATCATCGAACCGCTCCGCGGAGCGGAAGGCCCGCTCCGCGGAATCATTGGCCCGCTCCTCGGAGCGGAAGGCCCACTCCACGGAATCATCGAACCGCTCCGCGGAGCGGAAGACCCGCTCCACGGAATCATTGAACCGCTCTTCGGAGCGGAAGGACCGCTCCGCGGAGCGGATCGACCTCCGGCCCCGGCAAGAGGCTCCTTCCGCGGAACGGGCGGATCGCCGAGCGGAATCAGGCTTGCCGGTCCGGGATGCAACCAGCTTTCAAGGAACCATGGGCTCGTTCAAAGCTCTTCGAGGCCTCCGATGATCACAATCACGCCGATCGGCACCGTTCGCAGCACGCGCGACGGCCTCAAAGAGGGTCCGCTACTACACGCCAGGATTACTCGATTCCTCTGCCCTTAACGTGATAGAGTAAAGTCTAAACAGAATCAATTGGCGGAGGGTCAGTTATGCATCCCCATGGACATCCCCACGGACAGCCCAGCGGGCAGCCCAACAAAATCCTACTTGAATATCTCTATGACGTTCTCGTATCGCACCAACAGCCCCCCTCCCTGGGCCCAGGCACCCCAAGCTCACTGAGCCTACACTACACCCCGAACCAGAAGTTTCTTCAGGCCGCAGCCGCTTACACCGAAGCCTGCATCGTGAAGGCACCCGGTACCGACCCTGTACAGGCCACCAAGCTGGCTCAGCTCGGCTTTCAGGCCCAGCAGAAATACGGCCATCACTGCATCCCACACGACCCAAGTAACCCCGACAGTGGCCTCGGCCCGACCGGCGCTATCGAGACGCTGACCCCTTCCCACGCGCAGCTCTGGCACGCTGCCGGCGCTGCTCTCTTGTACTGCGCGCTTCAGGTTGGCGACGATGCAACAGCCGCCATGGCTCAGAAGTGGTGGCGCGCCGAAGCCGCCCTCTGCCACTTGACAGCGTGGCAGAATAGCTGGAACCTGGGGAGCTACGAGGTGATCGCCCCGGGAGCGCGCGGTGGCTCGTATCAGAGTGGCGGCGCTGGCGCTACAACTCCTGCCCCCGCAGCCCAAAACTCCACCCGTGACCTCGACTATGAGCTTCTCCTGAACGGAACCTTGCCAAGCGCAAAGTCGCCCAAGATCCAGAATCAGTACTACACGGCCACTCTGATCCTCGCCAAGTTAACCCCTGATCAAATCGCGGTCCTCAACCGGCCAGGCCAGGGCGAGAAACTGCTAGGACCCAACGGCCAACAGGGGCCCTGGACGAGCGAGGACGTACCCCTCTTGCCGTCTCAGCTCTTTGTAGTGCGCAACGGCAATCAGCATGCAGCGTGGTTCGAATCCCTGGACGCTCTCCAGCCGCAGTTCCAGGCGGGCGTCAATTCGCAGAGTGCCTGGTATACGTTCTACAACTCGCCTCCAGGGGACCTGCCCAACGGCGGCCAGTCCGTATGGCCCGCACCGCAGCAGCCGGGCGGCTCGATACAGAAGTTTGGACCTCAGCAGGTTTGAAGCATTGGGTTTCGGCTAGGGAAGGACCCACCGATATTCTGGGCGCTTTAGAGGGTGTTTGGAAAGGTGAGAGCTCTCGCTGCATCCCCACTGTAGAGACGCCCCGTGGGGCGTCTCCGAGGCTTTCAGCCGAGTGCGAGGTTTGGTTGGTCTATGTCTCCCATTGATTGTAAAAATCAGGTCGGAAGGCACTGTCGACCAGGTCCTTGGCAACATACTTAAGAATTTATGACCCTCCTCCACCCCACCACCCGCGCCGCCTGGCGCTCCTGGCTCGCGGCCAATCACGACCGCGAGACCGAGATCTGGCTCGTCTACAACAAGCGCCACACCGGCGAGCCGCGGGTGGAGTATGACGACGCGGTCGAGGAGGCGGTCTGCTTCGGGTGGATCGACAGCATCGTCCGCACCATCGACGAGAACCGGTATGCCCAGAAGTTCACGCCGCGGAAGGCGAAGAGCAAGTGGTCCGTGTCCAACATAGAGCGTTTCGCGCGGATGGTGCGCGAAGGGAAGATGACACCGGCGGGGATGGCCAAGTCGCCCCCGTCCTTGGAGGACCCTGTTGCGGAGATGGCTCCGGCGAAGCGGGTGGGTGATTCCGTTCCGGGTTACATCGAGGAGGCGTTGCGGGTAAACGGCGCGGCGTGGACGAATTTTTCCAATCTCGCCCCTTCCTATCGGCGGCTGTATGTGGGCTGGATCGAGGACGCCAAGAAAGAGGAGACGCGGCGGAAGCGGCTGGCGGAGGCGGTGAGGTTATTGGAGCAGGGCAAGAAGCTGGGTTTGAAGTAGGATTTGTATGGAGCCCCCGCAGGGGGCGCAGGCATAAAGCCTGGGGTTTCAACCCCAGGAACGAGCCTCCCAACCCCCATCCAAAGCCCCGAAGGGGCGCAGGCAGCTCAGCTCGATCCGTTGGCTGCCTGCGCCCCTTCGGGGGCCTTTCGGTACGTCCGGGATCTTGAGGAAGACTGTCACACCTATCAGGAGAAGGCGCGGACCGGAAGAGCGGGCTTGGAGGGTGGGAGCGTGGCGGCCGAGACTTGGAGTCTCAAGGGTCGAGGCACGGAGCACGATGGCTGAGGCTCCATGCCTCGGAGGCAGAGACCGGGAACGCGCCGGCTGAGACTCGGTGCCTCAGATGCTGGGGGCGGGAGCGTCAGGAATCGAGACTCGGAGACTCAAGTCTTCAGGCCCGCGG
>QHVW01000734.1 GCA_003223675.1 Acidobacteriota bacterium | reverse complement strand
GAAAACCTTTCCCTCGCGCCTGTCTCGCGACGTCGTCCATCCCGGCCCAGAGCGCGCGATCGCGACCGGCCGCCTGCAGGGTGATCGCGTCGCGGTATTGATGGCAGAGATCGTTGGACAGCACGAAGGGGCTGGGGTCGGCGGCTCCGGTTTCCAGCAGCGCGGTGGCCAACTGGAGCTGATATTTCTCCGCCGTGAATCCGTACAGTTGGAGGATGAGCCCCGGCTCTCCCTCCAGGATCTCGGCCTGGCGGCCGAGGCTCCGGACCGCCGCCAGCGTCCCAGCGGTATCGCCGTCGTCCAAGGCCAGAGCCCCCCGGATGTAGAGCAGTTGAGTCAGCGGCAGTTGCAGGGAGAGGTCGGGAGGTGTCCAGTTTTTCGCGTCGTAGGCGATCTTCAGGCGCGCGGCGCCGGGTGGCAGGGACGAGGCCAGGCGCAGCGCATCCTGATTGAGCTCCAGAAGGGGTGCCAATCGTTGCCGCTGGGCCCGCGGGGCGGTGGGACCGCCCTTGACCGTCGCGGTGAGGAAGCTCCTCTCGTCGGGCGAGAGAGCGAGCTCCAGGGCCGCCTTCCGGAGCCCGGTTCCGGCATTGCCGGCTGGCAGGTCGGGTGGGTTGAAGCGTCCGGCGTCCAGGGGGCCGGTGACCCGTTCGAGCCGGCTTTTCGCCAGGAAGTAGATCAGGAAGGGGAGGAGCAGAGCCCCTACCAGGAAGATCACGAAAAGGGCGATCACCCGCCGGAGCCTCCGGCGGGGCGGGTCAGGAAGGGGAGCGGCGTCGATCGCTTCCATTCGGGTGGGCGATAGTATACAGGCCCGCCCTTCCCATTCCCCCGGCCATCTGCTACAAAGGCTTCGATGAGCGACGAGCAGAAGTACCGCCAGCGGGGCTACAAGGATTCGGAGCGCCGCGACGAGCGCCCCCGGCCGGGTCTGCAGGGGCCGCGGGAGAAGAAGGACGGGCCGCGCGGCCGGGGCCTGGGAGCGCCGACCGAGTCGGTCTTCCGCTGCGCCGCCTGCGGTGAGAAGCGGCCGATCATCCTGGGCGATGACCCGATCCCCGTCGACGCCACCTGCGCCAAATGTGGCGCCGATCTCCATACCTGCTCGAATTGCGTGAATTTCGACACCTCGGTCCGCTGGGAGTGCCGGAAGCACGAGGAGATCCCGGCGCGGGTCCCCAAGAAGCGGGACCGCAACGAGTGCCCGCTGTTTTCTCCCAAGGTGGCCCAGGAATTCGGGAAGGAGTCGGACAAGGCTTCGCCAGGGGATGCTCGGTCGGCGTTCGACGCGCTGTTCAAGTTTTAAGAAATGAAACCCACGATTCCGAAGATGCAGCTCGCCGAATTCTGCCGGCGCAATCACATCCGGAGTCTCTCTCTCTTCGGCTCCGTCTTGCGGGACGACTTTGGCCCTCAAAGCGATATCGACATCCTCGTAGAGTTCGAGCCTGGGCATGTACCGGGCCTCCGGTTCATTCGGCTCCAGGACGAGCTCTCAGGGCTGTTCGATGGCCGGCGCGTGGATCTCGTCACGCCCAAGTTCCTCAATCGCCGGATACGTGACGAGGTGCTGAGGAGTGCCGAGGTGCAGTATGCCGCAGGGTGACCTGCTGTATCTCGGGCATATGCTGGACGTATCGGTTCAGGCGGTAGAAAAAATTCGCGGGAAGAGCCGGGAGGAGTTTGAAGAGGATGAGAATCTACGCCTCGCGTTGGCTCATCTCGTTCAGATGATTGGGGAGGCAGCCCGGCGGGTCAGCCCCCAGTCACAACAGGCGTATTCTCAGATCCCCTGGAGCGATGTTATAGGAATGCGGCACAAAATCGTCCACGATTATCTGGATGTGGACTTCGACGTGGTTTGGGAGGTCGTGACCACAGATCTGCCAGAGCTGATCTCCCATCTCAGCCCAATCGTTCCACCCTCTCCCAATTCATAGATTCTTGTCGGACCTCACACCGACCCGTTCCGGATAAGCTGCGCGTAGAAGCGCACGATCTCGCCGTAGTTGGCGATCCCCACCCGCTCGTTGATGCCGTGGATGCGCTTCAGGTCCTCGGGCTTCAGCCGCATGGGCACGAAGCGGTAGACGTTCGGCGTGAAGGCGCGGTAGCGCTTGGTGTCCGTCCCCCCCGAGAGGAGGTTGGGGGAGACGATGGCGTCGGGGAAGGTCTGGGCCAGGGTGCGCTGGATCAGCGCGAATTCGGGCGCGCGGACGTCGGATTCCGGCGAGGGCTCGCTGTTGGCGTCGCCGGTGGGGCTCACCCGGAGCCCCGAGCCCACGGTGTCGCGGACGTGCCGGAGGACGCCCTGGATCGAGTCCCCCGGCAGGATGCGGAAGTTCACCACCGCGCGGGCCTCGTGGGGGAGGACGTTTTCCTTGATCCCCCCCTGGAAGATCGTCGGCGCCGTGGTGGTGCGGATGCGGGCGTTGGCTGCCGGATCGGCGGCCGCCTGGCGTTCGAGGAGCGGTCCGAAGAGCCAGAGGTTGGCGAGGATCACTCGGGGGCCGAAGGGCATCTCGGGCGCCAGGTACTGGTAGGAGCGCCGGGTGGCGCCTGCGAGCCGCGCCGGCATCTGATTGTCCTCCAGCTTTTCGACGGCTGCGGCGAGGGTGCCGATGGCGCTGTGGGGGGGCGGCATCGAGGAGTGCCCCCCCTCGCTCCGGGCCACCAGCTCGACGCTCAGGTACCCTTTTTCCACCGTGCTCACCATGGCGGCGGGCCGCGTGAGACCCGGGATGGCGTCCACGGCGATGAGCCCTCCCTCATCCAGGATGAAGGCCGGCTTCACGCCCCGCTGGGCCAGGAGCTTCGCGATCTCCGCCGCGCCGTATTTGCCGCCCACCTCCTCATCGTGGCCGAAGGCGAAGTAGATGGTGCGGTCCGGCTGGAACCCTTT
>QHVW01000204.1 GCA_003223675.1 Acidobacteriota bacterium | reverse complement strand
GCCCTCGCGGGATTGGACCGCCGCCACCTCCTCCGGCTCGACGAACCGGATCTCCGCCGCGGGATCGACGAAACGCCGCAGGAGCCAGGCGGTCGCCGTCCGGTTGACGTGCACTCTTTTCCGGGTTACCCATTTCATCGCGGTACCCTCCCGTCTCCTCGGCCGGTCGGCTGCGGCGAGGTGCTCGGATCTCCTTCTACCAGTTGTTATGTCTTGATGTCCATTGCCACTCTGGCCCTGCTCAGGCGGCGGTGCGCTGAGGGAGAGGGCTGGCCGCGGCCACCTCGCCGTAGACCGCCGCCATCTTCTCCACGATCCGGGGCCAGAGCCAGGTCCGGCGGACCTCTTCGCCCGCCGCGACGCCGAGGCGGCGGCGGAGGGCCGGGTCTTCGATCAGGCGCAGGAGGGCGGCGGCCAGCGCCCGCGGATCTTTCGGCGGTACCAGCAGGCCGGTGCGCCCGTGCCTCAGGATGGACGCGGGTCCCCCCACCCGCGTGGCCACGATGGGAAGGCCGTGCAGCATGCCCTCGAGGACGACCATCCCGAAGGGCTCGTACCAACTCGGCACCAGCAGGACGTCGGCGGCACGGTACCAGGCCGCCACCCGCGCCGGAGTCAGCCAGCCGGTGAAATGGATCTGGTCGCGCCAGGGACGGAGGACCTCGTCCATCCAGCAGCGCTCGACCTCCGCGCCGCCGCCGTAGCCCCCCACCAGGACGAACCGGGTCTCCGGCGCCGCCTCCAGCACGACGGGGATGGCTTCCAGCAGCTCCCGGATCCCCTTGCGGTCGACGAAACGGCCGCTGTACAGAACGATCGGCGGCTCCTCTGGGCTCCGCGCCCGCCGCGGCAGCGGGATGTCCTCGATGCCGTTGCCGACGATCCGGATGCGGTCCGCGACCTCGGGGCAATAGTGCACCAGGAGATCCTCCTCGCTGCGCGACAGGGCGATGAGCCGGTCCGCCGCGTGGATGACTTCGTCCTGGACATCCCAGCTCGTGATGAATTGGCCGATCTCGTACTCCGCGCGATCGAGCGAGTGGACGGTGAAGACGACCGGCACCCCGGCCCGCTCCTGGAGGGCGCGGGCGGCGGGCCAGAGCCAGGCGCTGTGGAGATGGACCACGTCCGGCCGCCAGCGCCGGGCGAGGCGCAGAGCCGCGCGCCCGGCTCCGGCGCTTCGTCGCCGAGCCAGGCCGGGCGCCAGCCGCCGGCGTACCCCCGAGCTTCGTCGCCTGCCACCAGCACCCCTCCGACCAGCAGCACCCCCACCGTCATTCCGGCCTGCGCCGAAGCGGTCACCAGCCCCCCGACCGCCGTGCCCAGCCCGCCCCAGATGACGGGCGGGAACTCCGGGGTAAGGTGCAGGACCCGCATCATCGGATCCTGATCTTGCGGAAGAGCACGCGCCCGGTATGCGCCTGGACCCCCACGTAGCGCGGCACCGCGGCCGTGCCCGGCAGCCCGCGGTCGGGATGGGTCGCGTCCGATCCGGGGGTGAAGGTGAAGACCGTGACCTGGGTGCCGTTGAGGAGCACCGTATACGTCTGGCCCGTCACCCGGATCTCGTACTGGTTCCACTGCCCCGGCGGCAGGGCCGGAATCTGCGTCAGCGTCTGCCCCGCCTGGTCGTAGATGGCCCCCGTCCGGTGGATCGGCACGTCCCCGTGCTCGTCGATCTGCACCTCGAAGCCGAAGTCGACGCCGACCCAGGCGGTGTTCTCGTACCCTTTGCTGTCCGGATGGGGAAAACGTACGAACACCCCGGAGTTGTCGTCGTCCCGGGTGCTCATCCACTCCAGCCGCAGGGTGAAGTCGGCGGGCGTGGGCGTGGTACACCAGAGGAGCCCGAGGCCGTCTCCCGGCACCATCTCGAGGATGCCGCCAGCGGCGAAGAAGGTGCCGCGGCCCGCCATCTTCCAATTCCCGGCGCTGACCCCGTCGAACAGGGCCGTGAAGCCGGCCTCGGCCACATCGGGGGCCGGCGCGGCCACGAAACGGTCCGCCATCCGCCTCGCCAACGCAACGCCGGTCAGCATCGGATTGGGCGAGCCGATGGACGGGAAGAGGGACGGGCCCAGCGCGTAGGCGTTCGCCACGTGATGGAACCGGCAATCCGGACCGGTCACCGAGCGCGTGGGGTCCTCCCCCATCCACAGCGGGCCCGCCTCGTGGTGCGTGGTGCCGAGGCCGTCCCGGCGCGGGGAGGTGAACGGCAGCACGGTCTGGGCCCTCACCCCCGCGGCGACCGGGTGGACCTTCTGCAACGGCCCAGGGGGATCGATGACCTCATACGCCTGCCCGCCGGCGAACAAGAGGGCCACGTCGTCCGACGCCTTGTCCATCGCCTCCCACAGCTCCAGATCCTTGGCGCTCGGCGTGATCGAAACGAAGGCCCGCTGCACGCCGTACTCGTCGGCCTCCGGATCGAGCCGCACGAAGCTGCCTGGGTTCTGGGGCTCCATCTCGCCGATGCCGCGGATGGTGATCACCACCTCCGTATCGGTGGCGGCGCGGAACCTCTCGAAGGTGTCGACGTCGGGAATCTTCTTGAACAGCTCGGCCTCCGAGTCCTTGGTGTCCAGGTTGTCCAGGCCCGCGGCCGTGATCTGCAGGTGGAAGTGCCCGACCTTGCCGTCCTGGCTGTAGGTGTGCCGTCCCTTGACGAACAGGGCGGAAGCCGCCAGCTCCTTGACCGTGGCACTGAGACCGGCGATCGAGGAGCGCGGGATGCGGATCGTCAGGTTGGAGCGCAGATGGGCCATCAGGCCCTTGCCGATCAGCCCTTCGTTGGGAATGCCGCCGAAGGAGAGGAAGGCCAGACGCGCGCTCTCGATCGTCGCCGCCGCGAGCACGACCACGCCGCCCGGCGGCACCGGCACCGAGCCGTGCTGGGTCTCCACCCGGGTCACCCGGCCTCCCTCGGTGACCAGCCGGGTGACGTGGGTGTCCGCCACCACCATCAACTGCTTCTTGACGTCGTCTCCTCCCGAACGGCTGTAGGAGAGCCGGGCCGCCTTCATCAGCAGGGGGAGGGCGCTGAATTTGTTGAACGGGAAGCAGCCGGGCCGGGTCTGGCTCTGCACCGCGAGCGGCGCCTCCAGCTTCATCAGGTTCTGCTTGGCGGGCGGGATGCCCGCCAGATGCAGGGGGAGCTCCGGCAGCGGGATCGCCGCCGGCACCTTGCCCGCCGTGATGCCGTCGAAGATCTGCTTGCGTAACGCGGTGTGGAGCTCGCCGTGGATGAAGTCGTTCGTGGTGTCGGTGCCGATTTGCTCCGCGGCCTCGGCGAAATACCTTCCGTTGAGGTCGGCCATCACCTCCGCGGGCCATGCGGTGGTCTCCGCGTCCAAGAGCTGTGGCGACCAGCCGCCGAAAAAGACGGAGCGCCCGCCTACGCAGTACGCCAGGCCCGGGAACGGCGTCGGCGAGTGCCAGGCCAGCCCCCAGAGCTCCGCCCGCGGCTTGCCGTCCTGACCGATCGCCCGCAGGTCCGCGATGCGCGTGGCCCCGGGCGGGTCCAGCCCCAGGACCGGCAGGTTCTGCACGTGCTCCGGCACCGCCAGCAACCCGGCCTCCAGGACCAGGATCCGCTTGTTGGAATCGCGATAGAACAGGCTCTGAGCCAGCACGGAGCCGAAGGAGCCGCCACCAACAATGATGACGTCGAAGGGCCGGGCGTCCGGACGCGCGCCGGTATTGATGCTCGCCATCGCCTCGTCCCAGGTATTGCAGATGTAACGCCCCAGGATGTCGCGGCCGAAATGGGTGGTCTCAGTCAAAAGAGCCATGAAGGATCTCCTTTCAGGATTGGGGCGCAGGGGGCTTTCTCCAATGATAAACGCGATATTTTATCACCACAATCTTTTGATCGCATCGCTACGTCTCCATAGAGCAAAATAACCAATTCTCCACAGAAACCCCGCTCTTTCTTAGCTCAGGCGTTATTTGAGGGAAAAAAGTTACAGAACGATCGCGATCGGTCCCCGGCCGCGGGCTGTGCTCTAATACCGGCGGATTTCTCTATGCTGCGCTGCGCTCCGCTCCTGGCGATCCTCCTCGCCCTGCCCGCCTCCGGCCAGGGCTCGGGCCCTCCCACGGTCGGCGCCGGTCCGGCCGCGGGACGGATCGTCCTCGACGGCGCTCTCGACGAGCCGGCCTGGGCCGCGGCGGGCGTGATCCCGGAGCTGACCCAGCAGGACCCGAAGCCGGGAGAGCCCACGCCCTTCTCCACCCGCGTCGCCGTGCTCGCCGACGGCGATACGCTCTACTTCGGCATCACCGCCGTCGATCCGGAGCCGGCGCGGATCGCGGTCCACACCCTGCAACGGGACGCCGACCTGCAGGGGGACGATTCCATCGCCGTCGTGCTCGACACCTTCGGCGACGGCCGGACGGGCTATCTCTTCCGCATCAACGCCGGCGGTGCCCGGCAGGACGGCCTGATCGTGAGCGGACAGGACCCCTCGCTCGACTGGGACGGGATCTGGGACGCACGCGTCCGTCGCACCGCGACCGGCTGGACGGCCGAGATCGCCATCCCCGCGCGGAGCCTACGTTTCGACACCAGCCTGGCCGCCTGGGGCCTCAACGTCGAACGCTTTGTCGCCCGCGAGCGGCTCACTCTGCGCTGGAGCGGAGCCACCCTCGACTCCCGGCTCACCGACCTGCGACGGGCCGGCCGGCTGGAGGGCGTCTCCGGCCTGCGCCAGGGGCTGGGCCTCTCGTTCTCCCCGTACGCCCTCGGCCGCGCCGTGCGGCGCGACGGCGAAGGCTTTTCCAAGGAGGACGCCGGCTTCGACCTCTCCTACAACCTCACGCCGCAGCTCGGCGCCGTGCTCACCGTGAACACCGACTTCGCCGAGACCGAGGTGGACGCCCGGCAGATCAACCTCACCCGCTTCCCGCTGTTCTTCCCCGAGAAGCGGGCGTTCTTCCTCGAAGGCTCCAACCTCTTCGAATTCGGCTCCGGACTCTCCGAGGAGCTCATCCCCTTCTATTCACGGCGGGTCGGTCTGGTGGAAGGACAGGTGGTGCCCCTCGACGCCGGCCTCAAGGTCCTCGGCCGCGCCGGACGCTGGTCAATCGCCGCTCTCGACGTGGAGACCGGCGACTCCCGAGCGGCGCCGGCCGTCAACCTCTTCGCGGGCCGCGTCACCTACGATGTGGACGCGCACCTACGCCTGGGCGCCATCGGCACCCGGGGCGATCCCACGGGACGAGGAGAGAACGCCCTCGGCGGCCTCGACGCTGTCTGGCAGACCTCCTCCTTCCAGGGCGACAAGAACCTCGTCCTCGCCGCCTGGGGGGCGCACAGCGCCGGCGACCTGCCGGAGGGAGGCCCCTCGGGATGGGGGGCCCGCGTCGCCTATCCCAACGACCTCTGGGACCTCTCCCTCCAAGTCGACGAATTCGGCGCGGCGCTCGATCCGGCCCTCGGCTTCCTCCCGCGGCCCGGGACGCGCCAGTACAACGCTGGCGTCGCCTATCAGCCGCGCCCCCGCGGGGACGGTCCGTTCTCCTGGGTGCGCCAGTTCTTCTTCGAGTGCTTCCCCAGCCGCGTGGACCGCGTCGACGGCACCACCGAGAGCTGGCGCGTCTTCCTTGCCCCGTTCAACGTCTCCACCCGCTCGGGCGAGCATCTGGAGGCCAATTGGGCGCCCGAATTCGAGCGCCTGGACGAGCCCTTCGAGATCGCCAACGGAGTGGTGATCCCGCCCGGGCAGTACCGCTTCAACCGTTTCCGCGTCGAGGCCCAGTCGTCCAGCTTCCGCCCCTGGCGCGTCGGCTCGACGGTATGGCTCGGCACCTTCTTCGGCGGCCACCTCACGCAGTGGCAGGCGTTTCTCTACTGGACAATCGGCCCTGGCCGCCTGCGTTTCGAGCTGACCGCCGAGAATGACTTCGGCTATCTCCCCCAGGGCGACTTCATCCAACGGCTCCTGCAATTGAAAACGGTCTACGCGTTCTCGCCCGACCTCGTCCTCTCCGTCTACTCGCAATACGACTCCGAATCCCGGGACCTGGGGCTCAATTCCCGGCTGCGGTGGACGATACAGCCGGGCCGCGACCTCTTCCTGGTCTGGAACCAGAGCTGGAAGCGCCTCCCCGGGCCGCGCGACCGCCTCGGAGCCGAAGCCAACGAGATCGTCGTCAAGCTCCGCTGGACGTGGCTCCGATAGCCTCTCCGTGCTACGTTGGGGGCAGACTTCCGAAGGAGCTCCGCATGCCCTGGATGAAGCGCCTCGTCCCGTTCGCCTTGTGTCTGCCCTTTTTTCGTCGAGCCGGCCCGGTCCCAGACCGGCCCGGTCACCGCCGTGCGCTGCGGCCGCCTGATCATGAGCTGACGAAGCGGTGAAAGTAGAGCACGGCGTATCGCGATAGAATGCTCCCCGTTGCACCTGTCGAGCACGGCTGACGGCTCCAGTGGAAGGGCAGGACCCATCGACGAGGAGGAAACGCATGCGACTGGCTCTGGCCAACCTGAAGGGGGGCGTGGGGAAGACGACGACGGCGGTCAATCTGGCCGCCGCGTTCGCCCGCAGCGGGCTCTCGGCGCTGCTGATCGACCTGGACCCGCAGGCCTCGGCGACGTTCTCGCTGGGGGTCGGCCGCGATCAGGCGGAGGTCTCCACGGCGGAGGTGCTGGCGGGCAAGGCCGAGGCTGCCGAGGTCGTGCAGGAGACCCCCACCCTGGGGCTCCATCTCCTTCCGGGATCGCTGCGGCTGGCCGGCATGGAGATGGCCCTGGCCCGCAAGCAGGAGCCGGAGAAGCTCCTCAAGAAGGCCCTCGTCTCCGTCCGCCGCCGCTACGACGTGATCGTGATGGACTGCCCGCCCGGCTTCTCGATCCTCACCATCAACGCCCTCGCCGCGGCCGAGGCCTTCATCGTGCCGGTGGCCCCCCACCGGCTGGACACCGAGGCCCTGGCGAGCTTCCTCGCGCTGGTCGAGGCGTCGCGCGACCGCGTCGGCCGCAAGACCGAGCTCCTCGGCATCCTGCTCACCATGGTCGACCACCGCACCCAGGTGACCGACGAGGTGGTGGCGGCCGTGCGGAAGGAGTACGGATCGCAGGTGTTCCGCAGCGAGATCCCGATCAACGTCCGCCTCGCCGAGGCGCCGTCCCGGGGGCGCCCCATCTTCGACACCGAGAGCTGGTCGACCGGCGCGTCGGCGTACGGCCTCCTCGGCGGCGAGGTGCTGCGGCGGGCCCGGAAGGCGGGGTTGGTGTGAGACGGCGGAAATCATGAATGGTGCGATTGCGCACCGTTTCATCCAGGGCCATTCCTCTACTCTCAGCGTGTCCCCGTAAGCCCGCGTTCTGTTTTGAAGAGCGCGGGATGGCGATTTTTTTCTCTCCTTGACGCTCAGCAACCTTCAGGCCTTTATCTCGTTGATTTTCGAGCTTTGGGGGCTCGCATTCAGGGCTCTCGGGCACCTTGACTGTTATAGCCCCTCATGGGCTCCTCGCCTGCTGTACGCGTCTCTTTCGTTTTATTCAAGCGGATTGGTTACCAGGGAATTTTCCCTGAATCAAGGAGGAGAAACGATGTACCGAGGTTTCAGTAGGAGAAAGTCTTCCATTGTGGCCGCAGGCTTGCTCCTCGCCGGGTTGCTGCCCGCAATGCGGGCGACGGCGGCAGAGCGCCTGCAGTGGCCGACGGTCCAGGAGCAGCTCGAAAAGAGCCGGGTGCAGTCGGGATCGGCGCTCGAGCGCCTGATCCTCGAGAATCAGGACTTCAGCGTGCTGAATCCCAAGGAGGCCACCGACCACCTGCGGATTCCGCTCTGGCTGCGCGTCCTCTATCGCAAGAACCATCCGAACGACCGCTTCTCGCCGAACGATCCGACGGGCGGCTATCCGCTGGTGCTGAACGAGGTGTGGGAGTGGATGTCCACGCACCAGGACCTGCGCCCCGGCAAGCCCGAGCACGCCGGTCCCCAGGAGAAGGTCAGCGAGACCGGCGAGCAGCGGATCTCCGGCGCCCAGACGTCGCCGCGCAGCGAGTCGGACATCCGGGTCAACTACCTGAACACGCAGAAGATCATCGGCGCCTCGAACAACATCAGCTCGAGCGGCCGGCAGGCGATGTTCTTCTCCTCGAACGGCGGCGCCTCCTGGGGACAGACGCTGCTCTCGCTGGTGACCGGCGACTCCTTCATGTCCGACCCCACGGTCGACTGGACATCGGACGGCACCGCGTGGTCCACCACCATCGGCATCGACTCCACGGGGAGCGTGCTCAAGATGCGGGCCTACAAGTCAACGGACGGCGGGGCGACGTGGACGTTCGACGCCACGTTCTCCGGCAGCTCGACCAACAACGACAAGCAGATGATGTGGGTGGACCACTCGGCCTCTTCGCCGTTCAAGGACACCATCTACGTCATCTGGCACCCCGGCGCACCGGCCGTCGTGGCGCGGCGCACCGGGCCGGCCGGCTCGTGGCAGGCGCCCGTCCAGGTCAGCGGCGCGGAGACCACCGGCACGGCGATCGGCGACGACATCAAGACCAACAGCGCCGGCGACGTCTTCGGCTTCTTCCCCGATACCGGCAGCCGCCGCCTCAACGTCGTCAAGTCGACCAATGGCGGCGTCTCGTTCGGCACGCCGGTGCGCATCGCCACGAGCTTCGGCTCGTTCCAGTACGCCATCCCCGCGGACGCCAGCCGCCAGCCCCTGATCTACATCAGCGGCGGCGCCTACCGGACCTCCACCAAGAACAACGTCTACGCCGCCTGGAACGACCTCTCGGGCGACACCGGCTGCACCAGCGGCTCCGGCCCGGGGACCAACGCCGCCTCGACGTGCAAGAGCCGGATCTTCTTCGCCCGTTCGACCGACGGCGGCGCGACCTGGTCGGCGCCGGTCAAGGTCAACAACCAGTCCGGCCTCAACGACCAGTTCAACCAGTGGCTGGTGGTGGACGAGACCAACGGCAAGATCGCGCTGATGTACTACGACACCGTGGGCGACTCGACCCGCAAGTCGGTCAACGTCTACTACCAGTCCTCGACGGACGACGGCGTGACCTGGAGCACGCCGTTCAAGGTGACCACCGTCTCGACCAACGAGACCACCGCCGGCGCCGATTCCGGCAACCAGTACGGCGACTACAACTCGCTGTCCGGCATCTCGGGCACCTTCTTCCCGTCGTGGACCGACCGCCGGAGTGGCGCCTCCGAGGAGATCTGGACGGCGGCGATCGCGGACGGCACCGTGGCCACCCCCGACTTCTCCATCTCGGCCTCCCCCTCCGCCACCACGATCGTGGCGGGCAGCGCGGGCAACGTGACGGTCTCGACGACCGCGCTCAACGGCTTCAACAATGCCATCTCGCTGTCGGCCTCCGGGCAGCCCACCGGGGTCACCGTCGGCTTCAGCCCGAGCTCAATCGCGGCTCCCGGCACGGGCAGCTCGACGATGACGATCACCGTCGCCGCCTCCACGGTCCCGGGGACCTACACGCTCACGGTCACCGGCACCGGCGGCACCACGACCCATCCGGCGTCCGTCACCTTGACGGTCCCCAGCGGCTCCACGTCGCAGCTCCTCGGCAATCCGGGCTTTGAGAACGGCTCCGCGAGCCCGGCGCCCTGGACACCCACCGCGGGGGTGATCGACAGCTCGGCCGGAGAGGCGGCGCACTCCGGATCCTGGAAGGCGTGGCTCGACGGCTACGGCACCACTCACACCGACTCGGTCTTCCAGGACGTGACCATCCCGGCGTCGGCGACGTCGGCGACGCTCACCTTCTGGCTGCACATCGACACGGCGGAGACCACCACCACGACGGCGTTCGACACCCTCAAGGTGCAGATCCGCAACACCGCCAACACCGTGCTGTCGACGCTCGCCACCTACTCCAACCTGAACCACGCGACGGGCTTCTCGCAGAAGAGCCTCGACGTCACCTCGTTCAAGGGACAGACGATCCGCGTCTACTTCCTCGGGGTGGAAGACTCCTCGCTGCAGACCTCGTTCGTGATCGACGACACCGCCCTCAACGTGCAGTAGCCAAAAGAAACAGGCGGGAGCAAGCCCGAAGGCTGTGGTGAGCTCCCGCCTGTTGATGCCTACGAATTCTCATTCCTTCGGTGCGGCCGCCCAGGCCTTCTGGACGTACCCCATCAGGCTCCGCATGTTGCCGGTGTCCATCCCGTGGATGGTGGTCTCCTCCTGCCACATGCGGCCGACCGACTTCGCGATGCCGGGGTCGCCGCCGGTGAACTCTTCCACCAGCTCCTTCCAGCGGCGGGCGAGGGCCTGGACCCGCTCGTCGGCGGGATCGGTCCCCCTGTCCATCTCGGCCTGGACCTTGGCCATCAGCTCCGGCCATTCGGCCTCGGCCTGGCGGATGTGGTCCGCGCCCAGCATCTCTCCTCTCTGCTTGAGCTGCTCCATCTGCTCCGATGTGTAGTACTTGCCAATCATGTTCGTCACCTCGATGATCTGGAGGAATTCCTCCGTGGGTACGTTCTCGTCCGACCGCCAGCGCCGCGCGACCTGCTCCAGGCGGTCGGCCAGGCTCTGCTGGGCCGCGATCTGCTCCTTGAGGTGCGCGACGTGGAGCTGCAGCACGCGGTCGGGCGTGACCTCGGGACGCTTCAGGAAATCCCGGGCCTCCTCAAGGGAGAACCCGAGAGCGCGCAACGAGCGGATCTGCTGCAGCCGCGCCACGTCGATCTCGGTGTACAGCCGGTATCCGGCTCCCGAGCGGTGCGACGGCGAGAGCAGGCCGATCTCGTCATAGTGATGGAGCGCCCGCACGGACACTCCGGTCCGCTTGGCCAGCTCGCCCACCTTCCAGGGCGGGGGCCGCATCGTCCCTCTCCTTTCCGGCCGGTCCATCCGGCCACGGAGAGAACGATAAAGCCTTACGTTACGTGAGGGTCAAGAGGGTTTTTGCGATCCGGATGGTTTTTGTAGGGGCGGCCCTATGTGGCCGCCCCTACAGGCTACGTTCCGAGGCTCTAGTAGTCCGCGTACCCCTCCCGGGTATGCACCCGGCCGCCGCCGCTCTTCAGGGTCACCTGGACCTTGTGCCAGCTCCCGTCGCTCTTGGCGTTGGTCGGGTAGTAGCCGAGGGCGTACTGCTGGCGCAGCTCCTGGAGGATGTTGCGGAAGGCGCCCTCCAGCTCTTCGACGCGGTTGATCTCGAGGATCCGGCCGCCGCTCTCCTTGACCGCCTTCTCCAGCTCGGAGTATTCGCGGTCGTTCCCCTTGAAGTCCCGCCAGGCGGAGGTGAACGACTGGTGCTTGCCGCCGAGCTGGATCCAGTAGATCAGCGACTGGCCGGCGCGGGCTTTCCAGAGCACGTCCGCGGCGGGCAGGACGCTGTGGATGTCCGAGCCGTCGGAGAAGAGCACCACCACCCGCTGCCCCTGCCGGGCGTCGAGCAGCTTGAGGGAAAGGTAGAGGAAGTCGTTGACCGCCGTGCCGCCGGCCGCCTGGGTGCTGGCGATGA
>QHVW01000203.1 GCA_003223675.1 Acidobacteriota bacterium | reverse complement strand
CGCCTGGACCCGCCCTGGAGGGGCGGATATTCACCAGCCTGGGGTTTCAACCCCAGGTGGGGGCAGGTGGATCGCCCGCGGCCTGCCGCCTGGGGTTGAAACCCCAGGCTATTCAATACCCGCCCTTCCAGGGCGGATTTGGCACGTTGGGAAACAGCTACCCCAACTCCAAATCCACATCCCTGTCGATCTGCGCCAGCAGCGCCTTGTCCTCCCGCCAGTCGGGCTCCAGGCGGACGTTGAGCTC
The DNA here is from genome assembly GCA_003223675.1 of Acidobacteriota bacterium. Classification (GTDB taxonomy): domain Bacteria; phylum Acidobacteriota; class Thermoanaerobaculia; order Multivoradales; family UBA5704; genus DATARR01. The sequence goes on along the minus strand of QHVW01000203.1, from coordinate 17,454 downwards.
CAGGTAGACGCGACGGCCGAGGTACTCTTCGAGGTCGAGGCGGGCGGCGGTGCCGATGGCCTTGATCATCGACCCCTGTTTGCCGACGACGATCCCCTTCTGGCCCGGACGGTCAACCAGGATCGAGGCGTAGATGCGGAGGATCTCACCCTCCGCGGGCTCCTCCCAGCGCTCCAGGACCACCGCGGTCGAGAAGGGGAGCTCGTCGGTGGTCAGCTCCAGCACCTTCTCGCGGATGCGCTCGGTCACCAGGAAGCGCTCGGGGTGGATGGTCAGCAGCTCGGGGTCGAACAGCGGCTCCCCTTCCGGCAGGAGGTTCCAGACGACATCGAGCAGGCGGTCGCAGTTTTCGCCCGTGGAAGCACTGATCGGCACGATCTCCTGGAACAGCCCGGTCTTGGCGTACTGCCCGATGCGCGGCAGCAGGTTCGGCTTCTTCACCCGGTCGGCCTTGTTGAGGACCAGCACCCGCGGCTCCTTGGCCTTGCCCGCCAGGTCGAGCACGTAGGCGTCCCCCTTGCCGAATTTCTCGGCGGCGTCCACCAGCAGGCAGCTCACGTCGGCGTCGTTCATGGCGTCGAGGGCGTAGCGCACCATCTGGCGGTTGAGCCGGTGGAGGGGCTTGTGGATGCCCGGCGTGTCGTAGAAGACCATCTGTCCGCGCTCGCCGGAGAGGATGCCCACGATGCGGTGGCGGGTGGTCTGCGGCTTGTCGGAGACGATGGCGAGCTTCTCCTCCAGCAGGCGGTTCATCAGGGTCGACTTGCCGGCGTTGGGCCGGCCGACCAGCGCGACGGTTCCGGACTTCGGCATCAGGCTTCCGCCTCCCGGGCCTCCTCCGCGGCGCCGATCTTGTCGACGCGCACGGTCTGGATGCGGCGGTCGGCCACCGCCTCGACGGTGAAGCGGAGCCCGTGGCTCTCCACCGTCTCCCCCACCTGCGGCACGTGGCCGAGGACGCTGAAGATCAGGCCGGCCACGGTCTCGTACTCCGGGTCCTCGACCTCCACGCCGAACAGCTCGTCGAGCAGCTCGATGTGGGCGCGGCCGTCGAGCCGGTAGGCGCCGTTCTCCAGCGGCTCCAGCTCGGCCGCCAGCGCCTCGTGCTCGTCCATGATCTCACCCACGATCTCCTCCAGCAGATCCTCGACCGTCACCAGGCCGGCCGTGCCGCCGTACTCGTCCACCACGATGGCCACCTGCTGGAACCGTGCCTGAAGCTCCTTGAGCAGCTCGCCCAGCGGCTTGGTCTCGGGGATGAAGAGGGGCGGTTTCAGGAGATCGCGGACGCCCGGCAGCTCGGGCGAGCGCAGGGCCCGCAGCACGTCGCGGATGTGGAGGATGCCGATGATGTGGTCGATCGAGTCTTCGTAGACCGGGATGCGCGAGTGGCCGGATTCCACGAAGCGGTCGGCCAGCACGTCGAGGGTCGAGTCGACGGGGGCGCCGACCATGTCGATGCGCGGCGTCATCACGCTGCGCGCCTGGGTGTCGCCGAAGCCGACGATCCCCCACAGCCACTCTCCTTCCTGGGGCTCCAGGATCCCCTCGCGGGTGCCGACGTCGATGAAGGCCTCGATCTCCTCGTCGGAGGCGGCGTCGTCCTCCCCCTCCTCATGGCGCGCGAAGGCCTCGGAGGGGATGAAGGGGGCGAGCAGCCGCACCAGGGGCGAGAGGAGCCAGAGGGCGACGCGGTAGACGCGGGTGAGCGCCCGCAGAGCCCGCTCCGCGTCCTGGCCGACCAGCGCCCGATTGACCGCCTCGGTCACCGCGACGAGGAGGAGGACCACGCAGAAGGCCCAGAGCATCGGGTGGGCGCGCCCGAAGCGGATCAGGCAGGCGGTGAGGATGGCGGCGAGGACGATCGGCAGCGTCCGCGAGAGGAGCGACAGCAGGTAGCGGAAGACCCCGAAACGGACGGGGATCTCGAAGACCTTGCGCAGCGAGCCCCCCGCCTCCTCCGCCCAATGACGCAGGCGGATGGGACCGCTCCGCTCCAGCAGGGCGGAGAGGGTGGCGGCGGTGATCGCCACCGGGGTGAGCAGCACGAAGGCCCAGAGGAGGAGGCCTGGCGAGAGCATCGGCACGGTCTCAGGCATCGGGCCCCTCGATTCCCGCGGGGAGCCATCGCTTCCGCAGGCGCCGCTCCAGCCTCTCCATCTCCCCCTGATCGGTCTCGTGGTCGTAGCCCAGGCAGTGCAGGATACCGTGCAGCAGCAGGACCTTGAGCTCGCGCTCCACGCCGTGCCCGGCCGCCGCGGCCTGGCGGCGGGCGGTGGGGACGGAGATCAGGATGTCCCCCAGGTATCCCTTCCCTTCGCCGGCGTCCTCCCCCGGGAAGGAGAGGACGTCGGTGGCCTTGTCCTTCCCCCGGAACCGGCGGTTGGCGAGGCGCATGGCGCGGTCCCCCACGAAGCGCACGCCGAGCCCCTCGGCTTCCGGGGCGAGCGCCGCCACCAGGGGCGCGAGCCAGGGCAGCAGCCGGCGCGCGCCGGCCTCCGGGTAGTGGTTGGGATTGAGCAGGACGATCTCGGTCATGAGGCCTGGCGGATAGCCTTCTTCTCGCGTCTGGGACCCGCGTTGAAGTCAAAGCCAGGATAGTCGATCCGCTGGTGGAAGATGTTCGCGAGCACCCGCTGGAACGATTCCGAGACGGCGCGCAGGTCCGCCAGGGTGAGGTCCGTGTGGTCGAGCTGCCCGTCCTGCAGGCAGTCGTCGACGATGGTGCGGATCAGGCCGCGGATCTTGACCGGCGTCGGCTCGATCAGGGTGCGGCTCGCCGCCTCGACGGCGTCGGCGATCATCAGCACCCCCATCACCTTGCTCTGGGGCTCGGGGCCGGGGTAGCGGTACTTCTCCTCGGTGACGTCGGTGGCGTCCAGGTCCTTCTGCTCCTGGGCCTTGCTGTAGAAGAACTTGATCAGCCGCGTGCCGTGGTGCTGCTGGATAGCGTCCTCGATCACCTGCGGCAGGTTGTGCTGGCGGGCCAGCTCCAGGCCGTCCTTCACATGGTTGATCAGGATCAGCGCGCTCATCGAGGGGAGCAGCTTGTCGTGGCGGTTGTGGCCGGGCCGCTGGTTCTCGACGAAGTAGTCGGGGCGCAGCACCTTGCCGACGTCATGGTAGAGGCCGGCCGTGTAGGCGAGCACCGGATCGGCGCCGATCGCCTCGCACCCCTCCTTGGCGAGGTTGGCCACCATCAGGGAGTGCTGGAAGGTGCCGGGCGCCTCGAAGGCGAGGCGGCGCAGCAGCGGCAGGTTGGTGTTGGAAAGCTCGACCAGCTTGATGTCGGTGGTGATCCCCAGCGCCCATTCCAGGATCGGCAGGGAGAAGCTCGCGGCGGCGGTGACGAGCAGCCCGCCGGCGAAGGCGCAGACGAGGTCGAACCCCACCTGCATGGGGCCGCGGGGCGCGGAGGCGAAAGCGGTCAGGATGAGCACCATCATCAGGTTGATCGCCCCGACGGTCAGCCCGACCCGGGCCACCACCAGCCGGTGGCGGAGCTCGTGGTGCTCCAGCATGGAGATGGCCCCGAGGGAGCCGGCGAGGCTGTAGAAGACCACCCAGAGCGCTTCGGGGTCGCCGGTCAGCCGGGCGGCGAGCAGCGAGAAGAGGAGCGAGGTCAGGAGGGCGACGTTGCGCCCGAAGAGCAGCATCGCTACCAGCCCCACGGAGGCGAACGGGATGGCGTAGGAGTAGCTGTGGAAGGAATTGAACGGCGGCGATTCGAAGGCCCCCGCGAGGGCGTTGGCCACCACGAAGCAGAGCTTCACCCACAGCAGTGAGGCGAGGAGGACGAGGAGGGTCTCGGAGAAGAGCCGTACGCGGCTGTGGTTGGCCACCCGTTCGTGCCGCTCGGCGAGCCAGACCACCAGGGCCGCCAGCGCGAGCAGCGCCAGGGAGGCGGCGAGCGGCGGGATCTGGCTCTGGAATTTCCGCTCGCCCCGCATCTGCTCGATGATGCGGGCGTGGGCCGCATCGATCAGGTCCCCCTTGCGGACGATCACCTGCCCCTGACGGATCTGGTTGAAGACCTGGCCGACGCTCGCCGCTTCGGCGTCCTGGCGCATCAGCGTCTCGCTGCGGTTGAGCGAAAGGTTGGGCGGCGCGTTGTCGACCAGCAGGTCGACCAGCACCCGGCGCTCTTGCGCGGTGTAGCCCCCCCAGCTCCGCACCTCGGACTCGAAAAAGTCGCGCACCTCGCCGGGATAGCCGATGTGCTCGAAGAGGTCGAGATGGACGCGCTCCGAGCCGTTGGCGAGGTTGCGCAGGGAGACCCCGCGCACGCGGTTTTCGAGCAGGAGATCCTTGTTGGCCACCACGCCGCGGCGCAGCGCCTGGGTGAGGGCGCCGCGCAGGCGGTCCTCCAGGTCGGGCGAGAACCCCTTGCGCGCCAGCAGCGCCGTCTCCTCCTTCGTGAGCTTGACGGCGCCCGGCGGCTGCGGGCCCGCGGTCAGCGCGCGGACGGCCTCCTCGCGCGCCGCCTCCCCGGCCTTCCCCTCCAGCAGGCGCCGCCCCTGGGCGAAGAGCTGGGCCATCTGGGTGTCGCGCTCCGCCACCGCCCCCGGATCGAGGTCGTAGACGGGGAGCACGGCGTCGCGGGCCTCGCGCTGCTTCTTGCGGGTGGCCTCGTCGTCGTTGAGGAGGAGGTCGCGCGAGGCCACGTAGTCGCGGTCGGCGATGGTGCCCGCCTTGGCCCGGCTGGCGAAGTGGAAGGCCCCGGGCAGCAGGCACCAGGTGCCGAGCACCAGGAAGGCCCCCAGCCAGAGCCAGGGCATCTCGATGGCGCGCTCCCAGACGTCGCGCGGGCGGGTCCGCTTGCGTAGGCGGATCGTTCCGGTCACGGGCCGGATCTCAGAGACGGTCGAAGGGTTGTTGTCGCGAGCCATGGCTCGGATCAGGGGCTCTGCCGCGGAGGCTTATTCTCCGCGGCTCATGCGGGCGGGCTACCCCCCGCCGGGATGGCGGTCTGCGCGGCCTGCTGCCGGGCGGCGCGCGCCTCCGCCTCGCGTTCGCTCTTGCGCTTCTCGTAGGCATCGTATGCCGTCACGATCTTCTGCACCAACGCGTGGCGGACCACGTCCTTCTGGTCGAAATAGAAGAACTTGATCCCCTCGACGCCGGAGAGCACCTCCTGGGCCTCGCGCAGGCCCGACGTCCGCCCCTGCGGCAGGTCGACCTGGGTGACGTCGCCGTTGATCACCGCCTTGGAGTTGAAGCCGATGCGGGTGAGGAACATCTTCATCTGCTCCGGCGTGGTGTTCTGGGCCTCGTCCAGAATGATGAAGCTGTCGTTGAGCGTCCGGCCGCGCATGAAGGCGATCGGCGCGATCTCGATGATACCCCGTTCCATCATCCGCCCGACCTTCTCGAAGCCGATGATGTCGTGCAGGGCGTCGTGGAGGGGGCGCAGGTACGGGTTGACCTTCTCCACCAGGTCGCCGGGGAGGAAGCCGAGCTTCTCCCCCGCCTCGACCGCCGGCCGGGCCAGGATGATCCGCCGCACCCGCTTCTCCAGCAGGGCGGCGGCGGCCATGGCCACCGCCAGGTAGGTCTTGCCGGTGCCGGCCGGGCCGATCGAGATCACGATGTCGTGGTCGATCATCGACTGCAGGTAGAGCTGCTGCTTGTAGGTGCGGGGCGCGACCAGCCGGCGCACCGAGGCGAGCATCCCCTCGGGCAGGAAGAACTCGACGAGCGAGGTCTCGGGGGACTCGGCGGCGATGCGGATGGCCGTATTCACGTCGCCGGGCTTGAAGGTCAGGTCGACCCCGAACGTCCGCTCGATGCGCCGCAGGTTTTCGTCCTGGGTGCCGAAGAGGGTGTCGAGCCCTTCCTCGGCCAGAGTGACTTGAGTCATCGTGTCTGGTTTCTCGAAGCGACCGGCGGAGCGAGCGCGAGCATGGCGATTGGTTTCCCCTCCGGTTCGCCGTAGGTGGCTCCGGGACGGCCATGGAGACCGTCCCGGGAGGCACACAGCATAACAGAGTCGGGGGGCTGGCCTAATCCCAGATCGGACCGATCGGACGGATCCGACCGATCGGTCCGATCTGGGCGGAAAAAACAACCTTCCCGCTACTTTTTACCGTAATCGTAGAACCCCCGCCCGCTCTTCTTCCCCAGCCGGCCGGCGGTGACCATCTGCTTCAGCAGCGGCGGCGGGGCGAAGCGCTGCTCGCGGTACTCCTCGAACATGATGTTGGCGATGTAGTAGGTGGTGTCCAGCCCCACGAAGTCGAGCAGGGTGAAGGGGCCCATGGGGTAGCCGCAGCCGAGCTGCATGCCCTTGTCGATGTCCTCCACGCTCCCCACCCCCTCCTCCAGGGCGCGGATGGCGTCGAGCAGGTAGGGCACCAGCAGGCGGTTGACGATGAAGCCCGAGTTGTCGCGGGCGGCGATCGGCTCCTTGCCCAGCGAGCGGGCGAATTCGAAGGCGCGGTCGTAGGAGTCGTCCGAGGTGAGCAGGGTGCGCACCACCTCGACCAGCTTCATCACCGGCACCGGGTTGAAGAAGTGGAGCCCCACGACCTGGTCCGGCCGGTGGGTGAACATGGCGATCTGGGTCATGGTGAGCGAGGAGGTGTTGCTGGCGAAGAGGGCGTCCTTCTTCACCACCTCGTCGAGAGTGGAGAAGATCTTCTTCTTCTCATCCAGGCTTTCCACGATCGCCTCGATCACGATGTCGCAGTCGGCGAGGTCCTCCAGCTTCACCGTGCCGGAGAGGCGGGACAGCGTCTCGTCGCGCACCGAGGCCTCCAGCTTGCCTCTCTCCACCGCCTTGCCCAGCGAGCCGCCGATCTTCTGGAGCCCCTTGTCCACCAGCTCCTCGGTGATCTCGCGCACCACGGTGTCATACCCCGAGCGGGCGGCCACCTCGGCGATGCCGGAGCCCATCAGGCCGCCCCGCCATTCGCCTTCGGCGGCATTCGGCAGACGGGCGAGCTTCAGGACGCGCGCTCCCAGCACGTCGAACGGGAGCCGCTCCGCCCACTCCACCACCTTGACCCCCGGCCCGGCCAGCAGCTCCTCCAGGCCGAGCGCCGCCGTCTCCTCGGGGGCCAGTCTATAGAGATCGACGTGCACCAGCCGTCCGCCGCTCCCTCGGTGCTCGCGGATCAGGGTGAAGGTGGGGGACTGTACCTCACCGCCCGCCAATCCCAGCGCCTCGCCGATCCCCCGGGTGAGCACGGTCTTGCCGGCCCCCAGATCGCCCGAGAGGAGGAGGACGCCGTCCGGCGCCAGCTCGCGGCCGAGCTGCCGGCCGAGGGCTTGAGTCTCCGCCTCGGAATGGGTGATCCAACGCGTCATCATCCTTAGCGCCGGTGCGGGTGCCTGCCGTGTCCGCGCTCCGGGCCACGATCATGATCATGATCGTGGCCGTCTTCTCCACCCTTGAGCTCGGCGAGGGCGGCGGGGAGGATCTCGATCAGGTCGTTGGCGGCGAGGGCCATCTCCCCCAGCCGGGAGGCGGCGAGGTCCCCCGCCAGGCCGTGGAGATAGACGCCCAGCACGGCCGCGTCGAGCGCGTCGAGACCCTGCGCCAGCAGGCCGGCGATCAGGCCGGTGAGCACGTCGCCGGTGCCGCCGGTCGCCATGCCGGGGTTCCCCGTGGGATTGACGAACACCGCCGTGCCCGAGGCGACCAGCGTCATGTGCCCCTTGAGGATCACGATGGCGCCCGTCTCCTCGGCCGCGCCGCGGGCCGCCGCGATGCGGTCCTCCTGGATCTGGGCGGTCGAGATCCCCAGCAGGCGGCCCAGCTCTCCGGGGTGCGGCGTCAGGATCGTCTCCGCCCGGCGGCCGGCGAGGTCGCCGGCCTTGCCCGCGAAGGCGTTGATGCCGTCGGCGTCGAGCACCAGCGGCAGCGGGCATTCGAGCGCGATGCGGCGGATGGCCGCCACGGTCGAGGGCTCCTGGCCCAGGCCGGGCCCCAGCGCCAGCGCGGCCTTCCCCTCCGCCGCCTCCAGCACGGCCTCGGCGGCGCGCTCGGCGAGATGGCCGGAGGCGCCCACCGGCAGGGCGAGCGTCATCGACTCGATGGAGCCCAGATCGACCGTCTGCAGGATCGGCTCCGGCACCGCCGCCGTCACCAGCCCCGCGCCGGCGCGCACGGCGGCGCGGGCGGCGAGGATGCAGGCGCCGGCCTTGCCGGGCGAGCCGGCCACGATCAGGGCGTGCCCGTAGTCCCCCTTGTGGGAGTCGGGATCGCGCTCCGGGATCAGCTCGGCCAGCTCCTCGCCCACCAGCAGGTGGAGATCCCCGCTCTCCTCCTCCACGTCCTCCACCAGCCGCGGCGGAATGCCGAGATCGGTCACCGCCATCTCCCCCACCGAATCGGCGGCGGGCGGGAAGACGTGCGCCACCTTGGGCGCCGCGAAGGTGACCGTCAGGTCGGCCTCCACGTGAGGGCCGATCGGCTGCGCCTGGCTCCCCGAGAGCCCGCTCGGCAGGTCGACCGCCACGCAGGGGATGGGCAGGTCGTTGATCACCTCCACGGCGTCGGCGAACAGCCCTTCGAGCGGCCGGGTGAGGCCGGTGCCGAAGAGGGCGTCCACCACCAGGTCGCACTCGGCCGCGGCCTCGGCGGCGCCCGCGAGGTCGGCCGGCGCGGCGACCTCCATCACCGCCAGCTCGGCCTTGCGGCAGATCGCGAGCTGGGTGGCGGCGTCGCCCGCGAGCTGGCGGCCGCCGGTGACCAGGAAGATCCGCACCTCCCAGCCGCGCACGGAGAGGTGGCGGGCGACCGCCAGGCCGTCGCCGCCGTTGTTGCCCGGGCCGCAGAAGATCGCCGCCGACTCGGCCTCGCCGAACGACTCGCCGATCGCCTCGACAACGCCGATGGCGGCGTTCTCCATCAATACCAGGCTGGGGATCCCCAGCTCCTCGATGGCGGCGCGGTCGACCTCGCGCATGGCTTCGGCGGTGAGAATCCTCATGCAACCACCCCTTCGATTTTGGATTTTGGATTTTGGATTTCGGATTGGAGATAGCCCAGGGAGGCGAGGAGGGCGTGGGTGCGGGGGCAGCCGAGATCGCCCTCCGCGGCCATGCGGGCGGCGAGACGGCGGAGGTCCTCGGGGGTGTCCACGTCCGACGCCTCCGGGAGGAGCTCGACGCTGAGCCCCAGCTCCCGGCAGCGGTCGAGGGTCGCGGCGAGGACCTGATCGGTGCTCCAGGCGATCCCCTCGAACAACCGCGGCGCCACGGCCCTGGGGTCCAGGGCGATCAGATAATAGCCGCCGTCCTCCGCCGGTCCCAGCACCACGTCGGCGCCGGCTTCGACCCGCTCGAAGGCCCGGTGCACCAGCTCCAGCTCCAGCGTGGGGTGATCGCTACCCAGGGCCATGACCGCCCCCGCCTCCGCCTCCGCCGCCGCGCCGGAGAGCGTGCGATAGAGCCGCTCTCCCAGATCGCTCCCCTCCTGGCGGACGCCGGACAGAGGTCCGGCCGGGACCGCCTCCTCCGCATCGAGCGCCCAAGCGAGCCGCAGCTCGAAGCCCCCTTCCCGCTCCCCCTTCCGCAGCCGGTCGAGCAGGTCGTCCAGGAACGCCGTATGGAGCGCCGCGGCCTGAGCGGGAGTAAGATCCCCAATCAACCGGGTCTTCACCCGGCCTTCCCGGGCCGGCTTGGTGAACAGGAGGAGGCGGCGGGCGGACACGGGGCGGGATTGTATCCGAGGAGGAGGGACGATTTTGGATTCTAGATTTTCGATTTTGGATTTTGGATTGGGCTGCCGGCGGTCTGGGTCACCCCGGGATCCCCATCCCTCTCCTCCAATCCGAAATCCAAAATCCAAAATCTAAAATCCAAAATGCTTCTCACTCTCCTGACCGACTTCGGCACCGCCGACTACTACGTCGCCGCCGTCAAGGGCACGGTCCTCCGTCTGGCGCCCAGGACGACGCTGGTGGACATCTCCCATGAGGTCCCCCCGGGGGACATCGAGACGGCCTCGTTCCTGCTCAGGGCGGCGGCGCCCTCGTTTCCGGAGAGGACGGTCCACCTGGCCGTGGTGGACCCGGGGGTGGGGAGCGGCCGGCGTATCCTGGCAGTGCGCGCCGGGACCGGGATCTTCGTGGCGCCGGACAACGGCCTGCTCACCCCGTTCCTGGACGGCGCGGAGGTCCGCTCGGTCGAGCGGGAAGACCTGTTCCTGTCAGGGCCGGGACAGACTTTTCACGGCCGGGACCGCTTCGCGCCCACCGCGGCCTGGCTCGTGCGCGGCGAGGGGCTGGCGCGGCTCGGTCCAGTGGTCCCGGACCCGGTGCGGCTCCCCACCTCCCCGCCCCGCCGGGAGCCGGGCCGGATCTCGGGACGGGTGATCCACGTCGACCGCTACGGTAATCTGGTGACCGACGTCCCGGCCGGCTGGCTGCCTCCCGGACCCTGCCAGGCCGAGGTGGAGGGAAATTCCACCTCGCGGCGGGCCAGCCACTACGCCGAGATTCCGCCGGGGGAGGCGGCCATGATCCCCGGCTCCTTGGGCACGGTCGAGCTGTCGCTGAACGGCGAGAACCTCGCCCGGGCCTGGAGCATCGCCCGGGGAGCGGAGGTGGACATCACCTGGAACGAATCTTGAACGGGTACAGCCGCGGATGGGTCGGCAGTGTGACGTCGCGGTAACAATTTCATCCGACCGAGATACAATAAGTCGCCCTGTGCCCCCAGACCTTGGAAGGAGCGTGTGGAAATGAGCAAGTGGGAGTACAAAATCATCAACATTCGTAGCGAGAACTATCGTCTCGATCCGAACGCCGCGACGCAACTCAACCAGCTTGGGGAGGATGGGTGGGAGCTCGTGTCCATCACCTCCGTCAACTTCAAGACCGGGGCGACCGACAATATCGCTATGGTCTTCAAGCGTCCGGTCGCGGGCTGAAGGCCCTGGGGCGACGGGGCGGCCTCGCGAGGGGCCGCCATCCCAATCTACTTCTTCAGCAGCTTCTTCTTCTTGCGCCGCCCGCGCCCGAGCGCCACCGCGAAGCCCGCCGCGCCCGCGGCGAGGGCCATCAGAAGGTATTTCTTCTTCGGCAGCACTCCCACCTCGGTCTTCACCGCGGTGCGCACCTCGGCGAGGCGCAGCTCGGCCTCGCGGCGGCTCTCCTCCAGGCGGCGCTGGGCCTCCAGCCGCGCCTCCTCCAGACGGTCGCTCATGGCAGATCCCTCCCCAGCGGCTCCTCGTCGTCGAGGGTGGCCGGCTCGACGTCCAGCGTCTGCGGGCGGGCGAGGAGGCCGTGCTGCCACCAGTCGAGGTGGCTGTCCACCCGGCGGCGCACGGTCTCGACGGGATTCTCGACCTTGCGGAGCTGCTTGCGGCCGAGCAACGCCAACACCGCCATGGCGATCGCGAACAGCGCCAGCACGACCAGCGCCGCCCCCCACCAGGGCAGCCAGATGTGGAGCAGCGAGATCAGCACGAAGAGCAGCAGGCCGAAGGTCCAGAACAGCACCAGGACGGCGGCGCCGAACAGCCCGAGGGCCACCCCGAGGTGCCGGCCCGACCGCGAAAGGTCGTCCTGCAGGGTGGCCAGCTCCGCCCGCCAGACCTCCAGCAGCGCCTCACCCAGCGAGCGGAACAGGTCGATCCAAGGTTGCATCCCGCGCCCCCTCCGGAGATTCTAGGTCCCGACCTTCAGCGAGCGGCTCAGGAAACAGGCCTGGGCGCCCACGTCGTCGCGCACGCCGATCGACACCCGCTGCTCGCCCGGACGCATGAGCAGCGTCACCGAGTAGACGTATTGCTTTTTCTGTGCCGCCTCGACGTCCTTCTTCGGGATGCTGATCGGCACCGGCGCCTGCTGGACGTCCGAGGTGCCTCCCGCCGAGTCGAGGGCAGCGATGAACAGGCGCACCCGGGCGTCCTCGGTCTGGGTCTGCTCGTGCGGGATCAATGCCAGCTTGCCGATGGGGATGCGCACCAGCACCGGCACGAGATAGAAGCCGTCGTCGCGCGGCCGCGGCTCCCCGAGCTCCAGGGTGACGCCGAGCGGGTTCTGCTCGAACGGGAAGTTGAGGGCGGCGAGCGTGCCGTCGCTCATCAGCGCCTCGATGCTCTTGTCGCGGTACCCCTCGCGGTGGCGCACCTGGAGGTCCTTGCGGTTCTTCACCTTGACCTCGATCTTGTAGTACCGGCCGTCGCCGAAATGGGGCGGCGTGTACCCGAGCGAGTAGTAGGTCTTGAAGTCGCTCGCGACCCTCGCCAGCTTGGGGGTGGCGTCGTTGGTATTGAGGATGGCCATGCCGCCCGTCTTCTCGGCGAGCGTCTGGAGGGTGCTCTGGAGGTTCGAGATGCGCACCGAGTCGACGAGCTGCGACATCCCCGGCTGTTGGGCCCCTGGGCCCTGGTTCTCGGCCGAGGTCGAGTCGTAGGAGCGCAGGCCCGCGGCGTCGATCGTGTAGAAGGTGATCCGGTTGGCGTTGGCCTGCGCCGTCAGCTCGTCGAGCCGGCGGGCGACGTTGTATGCGAGCGTCGAGGTCATGCTCGTGCTCTGCTCGCCGTATTTGGCCTGCACGGCGTAAAAGATGTCCTGGCCGGCGATCATCTGCAGGCCGTCGCTGACGTAGACCACCGCCTTGCGCCCTGGCATGCCGGCCAGCGCATCGACCATCTTCTTGAGGGAGTCGAGCGAGAACGACAGGTCGTTGAAGGTGTTCTCGGCGTAGCTGTGGGCGAACGTTTCGGCCTCGGCGACGCTCTGCGAGTCGGCGATCTTCTGCAGCACGTCGCGGCGGTCGGAGTCGGCGTGGACCCCCTGGGCCGAGATCTTCTCGATGTCGAGCATGCCCGCCGCGATCAGGCTCGGATCGCTGGTGAAGGTGTGCCTAATGTGCAGCTCGCGGTCGTAGGTGGCGAGCATCATCAGGTCGTCCTTGCCCAGATTCTGGCCGATGAAGGCGCGCAGCTCGCGCATCACCCGGTTGCGGTTGAACGGCCGCAGGTTGTAGTTGTCGATGTAGACGATCAGGCGCAGCCGCTGGTCCTCGGGCGTCTGGATCTTCTCCATCTCCGCGGGGGACGGCGGCGCTCCCGGAGCGGGGGCGGTGGCCGCCGTCTCGATGGACGTCAGCGGCGTCACCGACTTGCCGTTGTTGACCGCGTAGAAGTTGGTGATCTCCACCGGCCGGTCGTTCTCGAGGAGCTGGAAGTCGTTCTTGGCCAGGCCGGTGACCGGGTTGCCCTTCTTGTCCGTGACGTAGACGTCGACGTTGACCACGCCGACGTTGACCGTCTCGACGAACGGCTCGTCCGCCTTGGCGGTGCTGGCGGCAGGAGCGGCCGGCTTGGCCGCGGACGGCTTCGCCGGCGGCGCCGCGGGTGCTGGACCGGCGAAGCTCCCGAGAACCAGGAGCAGCCCGCAGGCGGTGAACAGACTCTGGGATGACCTCATAGACTTCTTTTCCTCTTCTTTCTGGGCTCCGTCCGCCGGGGATTATACGCGTCCCCGCAATCCTACTTCTGCGGCGGCGCCACGTCCGCCTGGGCGGTGAGGATCTTCCCGCTCAGCGGATCGAAGATCGCCAGCGTCAGGTGGTGCGGCAGCTTGCGGAGCTTCAGCCGCGTATCGTAGCGCACCATCATCCCCGCCTTGGGCGGCTCGGCGGCGGTGAGGGTCACCGGGATGACCGGCACCGGCGCCCGGTTGCCGCCGCTATCCACGGCCGCCACCCGCAGCTCCAGCTCGGCGGTCTGCTTGCCGTTCACCGGCACGAAGGTGATCGCGTCCGCCGGGATCGCCAGCGAGACCGGCACCTCCATCTCCCGGCGCCCGGAGGCGACCGGAGCGCCGAGCTTGACCGGCATCGCGATCACGTCCGGCGAATTGCCGAACATCATCGCGCTCTCCACGATCAGCGAATTCTCCGCCTTGCGCGAGAGGTCCAGGAAGCCGGTGCGCGAGCGCACGGAGAGCCCCTTGGGCAGCACCGCCAGCTTCACCCGGTGCGGCTTGTCGTTCCCCTGCCAGGAGGGGGTGAACCCGAGCCAGTAGTAGGAGCGGGTGTCCGCCTCCGCGACCGGGAGGGCCTGCACGTTCTGCGAGTTGAGCAGCGCCTTGCCGCCCGTCTGCTCGGCCACGTAGAGGAGCGTCGCCTCGTGCTCCTGCTCCCGGATGTTGAGGCCGGTCACCGCCGGCGCCGCGAGGCTGGCGTCCGCCGCCGTCCCCTCGATGCCGGGCACGTCGACCGGATAGAGCGTATAGCCGAGGCGGTTGGCGGTGTCCACGAGCGGCTCGAGGACCTCCTCGCCGCGCGGCACCTCGCGCTCGATCACCGGCCGGTTGGGGTTGTCGATCACGTAATCCATGGCCGAGAAGGGCCAGCCGCCGGAGAGCAGGAGCATCACCTTGCGGCCGGGAGGCGCGGCGAAGCCGTGGAGCGTGCTCACCGCGGCGGCCACCGCCCGCTCGGTCTGCCCCACCAGTTGCCGGGCGAAGTCGATCTCCTCGATGTCCGCCTGCCGCGCGAACGCCTGCCGGGGGGTGGGCTGGAAGGCGGAGCCGGTGAGCCGCCGCGTGCTCTGGTAGGTGCGCAGCTCCGCGAGCCGCGCGATCCCGTAGGTGCGCTCGCCGATCGCCTTCTCGATGGCGTCGCCGAGCTGCCGGGCCGAATTCGACCAGCTCGTCAGCATCTCGACCTGGCCGCCGTCCCAGGTGACGATCGCCATGCGGTCCTCCGGTCCGAGCTGCGAGAGCTGGCCCTTCAGGGAGCGCAGCACCTGGTCCCGGCGGGGGCCCAGCGAGAAGTAGTTGTCGATGAACACCAGATAGCTGGTGCCCACCGGGCTGCCCGCCACCAGGCTGGGCAGCCCCTTGACCGGCGAGCTCTTCTCCTCCTCGCCGGGAGCCACCGCCTGACCGCCGCGGACCTCGTTGAAGTACTCGATGGGCACGGCCTTGCCGTCCACCTCCAGACGGAAGTCGCCGGGCTTGAGACCGGTCACCCGGTTCCCCTGGCGGTCGGTGACCACCGCCTCGACGTTGACCACCCGCACCTCGATCTGCTCGCCGAAGACGCTCTGCGGTGCCTGGGATGGAGCGGAAGGCTGCTGGGCCGCGGCCGGCCCGATTGACATGCTCAACGCGAGCAAGGCCAGGACGGCCAGACGGCCAGAATGAAACTTAGACATGGGACTTTCTCCAATCGGACAACTGGGGACGGCCCGGGAGGCCTCCCCGAGAGATTCTGAGAGGGTAGAACAAACTGGCAAGACGATTTCTTTCTCCCCTCCGGATCACGGCGCGATCTCCGTCTCTCCCCAGACGGCCGCGCCGCCTAGGGGGTCGCGCACGGTGACCATTAAACGCTGCTGGATGCGGCGGAGCTTCATCTTCACATGGTAGCGGGCGACGGCGTCCGGGGCGGGCTTCTCCGGCAGGGTGAGGTGAATGGGGACCTCGGTGAGGTCCGAGAAGGAGCCGGTCTTGTCCATGCTCGCGGTGGACAGGGTCGCCTCGACCTGCCACTTCCCCCCCTGCTCGACGGGAGTCAGGTCCGCCAACGGGATCGCCACCGTGACCGCCGCCTCGAAGGTCTTCGCCTGCCGGCTCTGCGGCTCGACCTCGATGACCAGCCGCTTCGTCTGCGCGTCGCCGCCGACCAGCAGGATGCCCTGGGCAGCCATCGCCGCCTGGGTGGCGTGCGAGAAGTCGAAAACGCCGCGCTTCGAGCGGACCGTGAGCCCCTTCCGCCGCGCCTTGACCCGGACCGTGTGATAGCGGTCGTCCCCCTTCCACTTGGGGGTGAAACCGAGCCAGTAGTAGGAGCCGGTGTCCTCCATCACCCGTCCCAGGGCGTCGCGCCCCGCCGTGTTGAGGATCGCCTTGCCGCCGGTGATCCGCGCCAGCAGCTCCATGCCGTACTGGGACTCCCGCTGCCAGGGCGAGCTGATGTAACCGTCCGCCACCGAATAGTTGAGGCTCGCGTCGTTGACGACCATCGTCGTATCGATCCCCTGCACGTCCACGGGATAGACCGTGTAGCCCAGCCGGCTGGCCGCCAGCGCCAGCGGGACGGAGAAGCCCGCCGAGGGCCAGCCCCCGGAGTAGATGAGCAGGGCCCGGCGGCCGGTGGGGGGCGTCAGCGCGTTCATTGCGGCGATGGCGGCCTGCGACACCTTGTTCACTCGGGATTCGAGCGCCGGCATTCCCTGGCCCACCGGGGCGGACAACACGCCGTCGAACCCCCGCGCCCCGGCGAAGGAATTGTTGTCACCGCCGTCGGGATCGCTGGCCGCCAGCGCCTCCCGCACGAATATGTCGTCCTCGATCTTCTCCCGCCGTTCCGCCATGGCCTTGTTGCCCCTCGACGGCCGCTTGCGCGCCGCCTGGAGGGCCGCCGCCAGGGCCGCCCGGTCGCCCGTCCAGCCGCTCAGGACGTCGACCCGGCCGCCGAAGAACGCCACGATCGCCATGCGGTCCTCCGGCTGCAGGAGCTTCAGGTCCCTTTCGAGCGCATCCAGCATGCGATCGCGCTGCTTGCCGATCGAGAAGAGATCGTCGATGAACACCAGCAGGCTCCGCCCCACGAGCGCCTGCGAGGGCGCCGGGGGAGGCGCGGCTTCCGCGGTCGCCGGCGCCGGGGGCGGAGACGCGGCCCGGCCGCCGTCCATCTCCGAGAAATATTCGATCGGCACCGCCTGGCCGTCCACCTCCAGCACGAGATCATTGGCCGAGAGGCCGCGCACGCGCTCCCCCTTGGCGTCCGTGACCACCGCCTCGACGTTGACCACCCGGACGTCGACGGAGCCGCCGAACGTGCTCGACGGCAGAGCGGGAGGAAGCTCCTGCGCACAAAGGGCGAGCGCTCCCAGAGCCAGCGTCCCGAGCCACCATGAAATCCTCGCGGACATCGCACCTCCTCATTCAAACGGCGTTTCACGCTTCCGCAAGCCGGATGCCAGGGTCTTCCGCGGAGAGGCGCACGAAAAGTGTCACCCGGGGAGGACATCTGCTGTCTGTCTGGGGGGATTTTCTCACGGAGCCTCACCATGCCCATCGCCCTCCCAGCGGACCGGGAGAGGCGTTATCGGTCTGATCCGACCGATCCGTCGGATCGGTCGGATGGTCTCGATGGGCGTGGTGAGGTCCTACTCCTGCCGCAACGCCACCAGCGGGTCCACCCTCGTCGCCCGGTGGGCCGGGAGATAGCAGGCCAGCAGCCCCACTACCGAGAGCACCAGGAGCACGGTGGCGAAGATCGCCGGGTCGGTGGGCGCCACTCCAAACAGCACGCTCGCCAGGACGCGGCGGAGGGCCAGGGCCCCGATCACCCCGAGGAAGAGCCCCGAGCCCACCAGCCAGGCCCCCTGCGAGAGGATCATCTGGAGCACCTGCCTGGCCTGCGCCCCCAGCGCCATGCGCACGCCGATCTCCCGCGTCCGCAGCTCCACCATGTAGGCCAGCACGCCGTAGGTGCCGATCGCGGCGAGGGCTAGGGCCACCACGGCGAAGATCAACA
>QHVW01000733.1 GCA_003223675.1 Acidobacteriota bacterium | reverse complement strand
ACCCGCGTCATATCCAGATCCTCCCCAAGCCGTTCGGCAAACCCTCGAACGTCGATCAACCTCAGGGCGACTTCCTCTAATTTTCCAAGCTGGCAGAGATCTACAAGGTGATTAAATCTCGTTCCGAAGGCAAGTCGCGGCTCTCGGCGTGGGTCGATCAAGGGCTCTGCCTCAGATAGTGCCGCCGCAGAGCCTTCTGGGTTGCCGAGGATCTGATAGATCGCCGATCTACTGAGGAGAATTTGACCTTTGAGCTCGCCCGAGTCGAGCGCCAAGGCCTCAGCGATCCGCTTCAAGGCTTCCGGGAACCGCCGCTGATCTCGCCGAAGAACCGCTTCGATCCAAGCCAACCACGCCCTGTTCAGCAACCCCGGATCCCCTGGCTCCCCCGCCTCCCAGAGCTTCCGGGCACGGACCATCGCCTCCTCGGCGCCCGGCAGGTCGTTGCAGACCCGGCGGGCGTTGCTGAGGTGGGCCCAGGCATAGCCTTGAAGGCGCAGGCTCCAGGTCCGTTCCCCGGGAAGGCGCTCGGCGATGAGCAGGGCGAGCTCGGCCAGCTCCAGCGCCTCTTTGGGGTGGTTCGGCGCCTTGCGGATGCTCTCGGCGGCGATCCGCTCGCAGAGCGCCCAGGTGCGGTATTTGCGCCCCTTCTGGACGAGGGACCGCCTCTCCGTGGCCGTATGCCGCTTCAGACGGTCCCAGAGCAGGCCGGCGCGCTCGCGGGCATGGAGAGCCTCCCCCTCGACCGTGAGCTCCCGAAGCGTGGCCCGGACGAAGCCCGTCATCGCGGCGCCAAACCGGATGGCGAATGCCTCCACGCGACGGGCCGTCTCCGCGGGGGCGTCGGGTGAATCCCGCGGCGCCCGGGCCGCGGCGCGGTTGGCGGCGAGATTGGCGAGCGTGGCGTCGATCACCTCGGGCGGCAGGCCCAGATAGGCGATGAGGCGCTCCAGCCGTTCGCGGGAGAGCCTCTTCCGGCCCCGCTCATACTCGTTGATCAGGTTCGGGGAGATCCCGGAGGTCTCCCCGAGATCGGCCTGGCTCCACCCCTGGCCCAGGCGGAGGAACGTCAAAACGATACTCAGATCCGGAATGATGGTAGCGGGCATCGCGAGTCTCCTCCAGAGTCTCTCTCAAAGGTATAAGTTCCCGCAAGACCCCTTTTTGTGACAAGGACGGGGAACTTCGTTTTTCGTCGTCGCGTGCCACCGTTCTCTCCCCACCGGACCGGCGCAGCCAGAGCTCTCAGGCCTGGGAAACATCCACTTCCGCTTGGGACCCGGCGACCGCTCCCATAGCGTCGGGGCGTGGAGCCATCCCTGGCCTCCGGCCATCCCGTGGAGAGCGACCTCGAGCGTTTCATGCGCGGCGAGCTGGTGCGGAGCGAGACCCTCACCGTGGTCCGCCATCTGCTGGCCGGCTGCGAGAGCTGCCGCGCGGCGACCCGCCGGCTGTGGCGCTTCGGGGACCATCCAGGGGAACGACCAACCAGGCTTGATTTCGAAGGAGGGAGCTCACTCATGACCGACGTCGAGGCTGCCCAGGCGGAGATCCGGGAGATCCTCCGCGCGCTGAAACCGCTCAAATTCCGCTTGCTGGGAGTGGCGGCGAGCCTGCCGCCCTCCCTCGCCGAGACCGCTCCTCTCCTCGATGTGGAGCCGGCGGACCTGAGCACCGAGATCCGCTCGGTCGTGGAATGCGTGGTGAACGATTCGCTCGACCCGGCGATCCGGGATCTGGATGAGGTAGCGGTGGCGGCCGCCGGGCCCGAGGAGAAGTAGTAGGCCCGGCTTGAGGTTAGCGGGCGTCCCAGGAAAAGACGGGCGAGCTTCCCTTCGGCGTCATTCGCACGAGCTGTCCACTCCGCCCGTCGGCGGCGATGGTCCCTTCGTAATCCTGCCCCCGTTGGCCGGCATGAGCCCCATCCGGGTGCGGGATACAGGAAGGCCGGAGGGAGCGGCCCCGCTCCCGTTCCCTCCGGTACGTCACTTGTCAAAGAACGCAAGCCGCGCCTCCAGGCAATGCCCGGCCTCTCCCGGCGGCCCGCGATACGGCGCCAGGGAAGAAAGCAGGCGGCTCTCTACAATGTACATAGGATGACATAGGATCGATGTCCAGTCAAGGGGTTTTATCCCTGTATGGCTGCCACCAAAGCTTCCTGCCTCTGCGTACGACGGCTCATATCCGCTTACGATAGGCCATCGTACCGGGAGGCGGACCGTCGCAACCTTACGACGGTCCCCCTCCGCATACGAGGGTTTTTCTCCGGCTGCGACGATCTGCCTCCGCGTGCGACGACTTATCTCCGCGTACGGCGGGCCGTCGTAAGGTTGCGACGGACCGTCGTAGCCGGAGGCAAACCGTCGCACGCGGAGAAAAACCGCCGTACCGTTGCGGCGGTCCGCCTCTGCTTGCGACGGTTTTTCCGGGGCTGCGACGGCCTGTCTCCGGCGACGGCGGTCCGTCGTACGCGGAGGCAGAGCGCCGTAGCGGGAGATGGGGCGCCGTAAGGTTGCGATGGGAGGGTGAGGAGAGCCAAAAAAGAGGGGGCGTGACGGGCACGCCCCCAAAGAAATCTACAAGACAGTGGCAGGGACTAGCTGGTGCCGGGGGGATGGGCGGCCGGCGGCTGCTGCGGAGGCGGCTCCGGGGCCGGCCCCGCCGTGGCCTTCTTCCGCCCCCGGAACGGCTGGAGCCCGAAGGCGGCCAGCTTCTCGTCCCGGATACCGTAGTGCTCCTTGAGCAGGGTGCGCACCGCGGTGGCCAGACGCTGGGCGTCGGTGGCGAGCTGCCGGATCTCCTTCGACGCGGCCTGCTTGCTCGCCTTGAGGTCCGCCTGCCGCTTGGTGACGTCCATCGCCTGGGTGAGCATCCCGGCCAGCTTGACCCGGAAGGGCTCGAGCTGGGGGATCTCGGCGATGTTCGCCTCCAGTGTGACCAGCAGCTTCTGCCAGTCTCCTACCATTCCCGCATACGTCGTCTCTCTGGACATGGTCCTTCTCCTTGACTTGGGTCTCCTTGACCCACATAATCCGGAGCCTGAAGTGGCGCCGGAAATCCGACTCTCTCCGGTTCTCTCTCAGGCGCTCTTGGTTTCCCGTACCAGGTCTCGATGGCGCCAGAGAGGTGTTGCGCACTGCTGATGTACATACGATGCAGCAAGGCGATCCGTTTGTCAAGGGGTCAGGCTTGAGATTTTTTGGGATAGTGGTGTAAGCTATCCACATCGAAGGAGGGAAGTATGCCATCAGACCGTGAAATCCGGGACCGGCGCCGGCTGGCGATCCGGGAGATCCTTTTGCACGACGAGCCGGTGCTCCATCAACACGACCTGGTGAACCGGCTCCGGGACCGCGGGTTCGCCGCGACGCAGTCGAACGTCAGCCGCGACCTGCGGGACATCGGGGCCGTGCGGCACGACGGCCAGTACATGATCCCGTCGTGGACGCAGAGCGAGGATGCGCCGTTCCGGAAGATCGTCCCGTTCATCCGGAAGGTCAACCAGGCCGGGCCGCACAATCTCCTGATCGTCACCGATCCTGGAGCGGGGACGGCGGTGGCCCAGGCGATCGAGGACGGTCAGTGGCCGGACCTGGTCGGCACGGTGAGCGGCCACAGCTCAGTCCTCCTGCTCACCGACAACTTCTTCTTCCAGAAGCTCATCTACCAGCGCATCCGCCATTACCTGGGGATGGAGGTGGAGAACGTGCCGCTGGACGACCAGGAGGAGGAAGAGGAGGACGGGGAGACGGCGGGGGAGGAGTAGGGGGAGGCCCGGGCGCCCGGGCATGAATGCCCGGGCTACGCTGGAAACGAAAAGCCGGCTGAAGCCGGCTCTGAAGACAGCTCTCTCGAATTCAGGGAGCCGGGTTCACCCGGCTTTTTGGTTGAGTCGTAGCCCGGGCATTCATGCCCGGGCGGCACGGGGATTGAACCGGGCCTGTTCGAGGATAGACTGTGCCCTGGAGATCACCCATGCCCAAGAGCTCGAAGCCCGATGACCCGACGTCCCGCGCCGCGGACCCGCTCTCGGCCGCGATCGCGGAGGACCTGGAGAATTTCGACAGCGCCAAGGCGGAGCGCGATTCCGAGGAGGCGCTGGGGCGCGGCACCGATCTGCCGAGCAGCGGCCTGCTCAGCTTCTACGACCGGCTGCGCGAGAAGATCCTCCACGCGGTCGAGAAGCGCTCCGGCCGCCGGGGCGCCCGGCTGACCGAGGACGCGGTGCGGGCGCTGCTGCTGGTGCCGGACGTCTTCATCCTCCTCGTGCGGCTGGCGCTCGACAAGGAGGTCCCGGGCTCGGCCCGCGCCATGATCGGCGGCGCCATCGCCTATTTCATCCTGCCGATCGACCTCCTGCCGGAGGCCTTCCTGGGCCCGGCCGGCTATCTGGACGACCTGGTGCTGGCGGTGGCGGTGCTGGCGCAGGCGTTCGGCGGCGATCTGGAGCCCTACGCCCGCAAGCACTGGAGCGGCTCGGAGGATCTGCGGGTGGTGATCCGGGACGTCACCTCGACCGCCCGGTCGCTCCTCGGCCAGAAGCTCTACGACCGCCTGCGGGGTCTGCTCTCGCGGCGGGGGATCGAGCTCAGCGACGCGGAGGAGTAGGGGCGCCCCTGTGTGGGCGCCCTGTTCGGCCCTGCGTGGGCGCCCTGTTGCGGAGCCTGTGGGCGCCCTGTTCCGGAGAAGCCCCCCGCCCAGGGCGGCCACATAGGGCCGCCCCTACAGAGAAAGGCTGGTCCTTCTTCTTTCTCTCAGAGCCTCGAACAGCTCGCGGACGGCCGGGAAGCCGCCGTCCGGGAAGTTGTCGGGGTTGTCCCAGAACTCGGCGAGCGCGCCGGTCCCCCAGCGCTCGTAGACGGTCACCTTGAGCATGAGCTGGAGCTTGTCGCAGGCCTTGACCAGCCGCGCCTCGGGGGTGGTCCCCTGCTGGTATTCCTCGTAGAGGGGGAGCGCTCTCTCGGCCATGGGGGCGAGGACGTCGGCCATGGCGGCGGCCTCGGCCTCCTTCTTGGCCCCGGCGGGAAAATAGTGCGACGAGGTGCGCGGCAGGTCGCCGATGCGCAGCTCGGCGAGGTCGTGCACGAGCGCGATCTCCATCGCCCGGTGGACGTC
>QHVW01000202.1 GCA_003223675.1 Acidobacteriota bacterium | reverse complement strand
TGGACCACCGCGAGGCGCCGGCGCTCCAGCCGGTTGACCGCCTCCTGGACCGCCCGCTTCGACAGCCCGGTGCTCTCGGCCAGGGTGCGCAGGCTGACCGGCGCGCTCGTCTCTCGTCCCCCCTCCGTGACCTTCCAGAGGAACAGGTAGACCAGGAACGCCGACGGCTGGTGGTCGTGCCCGACCAGATCCTGCATCAGGGTGTCGATGACGTAGGCGTCGACCTCGACCGTCTTCATCTCGAAGAGACTATATGGCAATCGTTGCCATAGCAGGGATTTCGGATCTTGACGCTCCGGCGGCGCCGGCCGAGACTGGGTTGGACGGACGGAACGACTGCTTAATTCAAGGAGCTACACGATGATCAAGGGGATCAAATTCGCCTCGGTACCGGTGTCGGATCAGGACCGCGCGCTCGCCTTCTACACCGAGAAGCTCGGCTTCGCCGTGGCCACCGACCAGCCGTTCAACGACAAGCAGCGCTGGATCGAGCTGCGCATCCCGGGCGCGGCGACCGGCCTGGTGCTCTTCACGCCGGACGGCCACGAGGACCGCATCGGCACCTTCTCCAGCATCTCCTTCACCACCGACGACATCCAGAAGACCTACCGGGAGCTGTCGGAGCGCGGCGTCGAATTCTCAGGCCCGCCGCAGGCCGCCGAGTGGGGCTCGTTCGCGATGTTCAAGGACCCCGACGGCAACTCGTTCGTCCTCTCCGCGAGCTAGGCGCGAGGACCGGTGGCGCGGTGAGGGACCTGGCGTTACAGCCCTGTGACAACCGGAGAGAGGATGTCCCGCCAGGTGTCCCGCTCTCACCTTTAGGCGCCACTGATACTGTGAAGTGCTCATTTTACTTTCGCCGGCCGGCTCGATCGGCGGCATCTCTTAAGGGGGGAGCTTCAATGAACCACGGCGTGAGCATTGGAGGGGAAGTCAGCTACGAATACCTCATCCTCGGCGCCGGCCCTGCGGGGCTCCAGATGGGCCACCACCTGTCCCGCGCCGGGCACAGCTACCTGATCCTCGAAGCCGGCGACTCGCCCGGCACCTTCTTCAAGAAGTTTCCGCGCCACCGCGCCCTGACCTCCCGCAACAAGATCCACACGGGCTCGGAAGACCCCGAGATCCGGCTCCGCTTCGACGAGTGCTCGCTCCTCGACGAGGACGGCGACGGCGCCTTCCGCTTCTCCGACGTCAGCCACAGCTATCTCCCATCCGCCGATGAGATGGTGAGCTACCTCTGCGGCTACGCGGAGCGCCATGGGCTCAACGTCCGCTGCGACACCCGCGTCCTGCGCGTCGAAAGGACGGGCGCGGGCCTCTTCCGGCTCACCGCCGCCGACGGAAGCGTCTTCTCCTGCCGGCGGCTGATCGTGGCCACCGGGACCGCCAGGCCCCACGTGCCCTCGATCCCCGGCATCGATCTGGCGGAAAGCTATGCCGACGTCTCGGTCGATCCCGAGGACTTCGTCAACCAGCGGGTGCTCGTGATCGGCCAGGGGAGCTCCGCCGCCGAGACCGCGGATAACCTGATCCCCACCGCGGCGCTCATCCACACCCTGCCCGACCGCGAGGTCGAGAGGCTCGAGCGGTCGCATGGACAGCTCGTGGTCTCCGTGTGCCACGCCGACGGCGGGGCCGAGGAGCGGGTCTACGACCGGGTGATCGTGGCCACCGGCTTCCGCTTCGACGATTCGATCTTCGCCTCCGGCTGCCGTCCCGAGATGGCGCCCGGCGGCCGCCTCCCGGCGCGGACCCCGGAGTGGGAGTCGTTCAACGTCCCCGGCCTCTACTTCGCGGGCGCGCTCGCCCAGGCGAACGGCTTAGAGAAGCACCCCTCGGGCCTCGTCCACGGCTTCCGCTACAACGTGCGCGCCCTGTTCCGGATGCTGGAAACGAAACACCACCGCCGCGACTGGCCGGCGTACGAGATCGAGCCGACCCCCGAGGGGTTGGTCGAGGCCACGTTCGTCCGCCTCAACCGCGCCTCCGCCCTCTGGCAACTGCCCGGTTTCCTCCACGACGTGATCGTGGTCGACGAGGACTGGAACGCCGCCCGCTACCTCGAGGAGATGCCGCTCGCCTACCTCCGCCAGGGCGAGCTCGGGCAGAGCAGCCACTACTACACGATCTCGCTGGAGCGCGGGGAGGGCCTCCATCCGGTGGTCCGGCGCTGGAGCGGCGGCCAGCTCATCTCCGAGAAGCACCTCCCCGAAGACCTCTTCGGCGAATGGAAGAAGCCCGAGGCCCACGTCGCCCCGCTGCGCTACTTCTACATGCAGCAGCTCCTGGAGATCGCCGACCTGGAGAGCGCCGGCTACGACGCCCCGCTGGCCGAGATGGAGCCCCAGCGGCTGCTGCGGATCGTATAGACCCTCGGCGGAGCTTTCACAGGGGCGGGGCTCGTCCCCGCCCTTCCCTGTAGATCTATGGGCTCTATGCTTTATGATGGAGTCATGAGCCGCCTGCCCTACGTGTGGGACTACGACATCGACGAGGAGACCTTCCAGGCCCTGCTTGACGGAAGGAGCACACTCGGACGGCTGGACCGGGATTGGGCGGCGGTGAGGCTCCTCGAGCACGCACCTTACCGTGAGATCGTCCGCCGCTTGGGCTTTCGCGGGATCATCGAAGGCTGGCCTGCCTGGCGGTCCCGGATTCGCTCCCAGAGCCGCCGGCGCGGCTTCGATTTCCTCGCCGATTGGCTGCCGCGCCGCCATCCGGAGCTGCTCGAAAGAGGCCGGGATCTCCCTCGGTCCCATGGATAAGGCCTTCTATTTCGACAAGCTCTACCCGCTCCAGGATCAGGTTCTCAAAATCCTGCAAGGGGTCGAGACCGGCTTCTACCTGACGGGAGGAACCGCTGCCTCGCGCGGGTATCTTCACCATCGCCTTTCGGACGACCTCGATTTCTTCGTCAACGACGACCGCCGGTTCCTTCTGTGGGCGGAGCGCTGGATCCAGGCACTGACAGAGCAGCCGGGCTCGACCGTAGACGTCCTGATGAGAGAGGAGCGATTTGTCCGCCTGAATCTGGCTCGAGAGGGTGTGCAGCTCAAGATCGAGATGGTGAACGATGTGCCCGCACATGTTGGAGATCTCGTGATGCACCCCGTGTTGGGGCGGCTGGACAGTGCCGAGAATATCCTGGCGAACAAAGTGACGGCCCTGATCGATCGCGAGGAGCCGAAGGACCTTGCCGACATCTGGGGATTCTGCTGCCGGTTGGGGTTGTCTCTTTCAGCGGCGTTGGAGGGAGCCCAGGGAAAGGCCGCCGGCATTTTCCCCGTCGATGTCGCGAGGCTCCTCTGCACGGCCAACCGCAAGGACTGGGAGCTGATACGCTGGATCGAGGCGCCGGAGCCGAATCAGTTTCTCGACGACTTGAGAGAGCTCGGGGAAGCTCTCATCCTGCCTTAGCCCCCACATCCACCACCAGCCCCGTCTGCAGCCGGCTCTCCACCTCGGGCGTGGGGCTGAGGTGGACCTCGATCAGCACCATCTGGGAGGCGGCGTCCACCTCGGGGGCGATGCGCTGGATGGTGCCCGGGATCTTGAGCCCCAGGGTGCGGACGGTCACCGTGACCGGCTGGCCCTGGGCGAGGCGACGGGCTTCCTCGGGGGGCACGGCGGCGCGCACCAGGAGATCCCCGGCGCTGATCAGGCGCACCACCGGCGTGCCGGGACCCACCACCGCCCCAGAATCGGCGAAGCGCTCGGCCACCCGGCCGTCGAAGGGAGCGCGGATCTGATTGCGCGACAGGCTGGTCTCGAGCTGTTTCACCCGGGCCGACTGCTCGGCCACGCGCTGATGGGCCACCTCGTAGGCCGCGGTGGCGGTCTTGGCCTGGAGCGCCGCCTGCGCCAGATCCTCCTTGGAGAAGAAATCGGGGTTTTTCTGCCGGCGGTCGTTGCGGGCCAGGGCCTCGGCCATCTCGTCGTTGGCCCGCCGCTCGTCCACCTGAGCGCCGCGCAGCACCGACCGGGCCATCTCCAGGTCCTGGGTCGCGAGGCTGGTATCGAGGATCGCGATCGGATCCCCCTTGCGCACGCGGTCCCCGATCGAGACCTGCACCGTCTGGAGCCTCCCCTGCGAATCCGCCTTCACGTCCACCGACTCGCGGGCGACGACGACGCCGAGCCACCCCGGGCGAGGCGCCGGAGCGGGAGAGGCCGCCGCGGGCGCCGGAGCGGCGGGACGGGGCGCGGAGGGTGCGGGAGGAATCTCGGCGGCCACATTCCGGCGGTCGCAGCCGGCGGTGGCGGCCAGGAGGCAGAGGGCGAGTAGGGTGAAGAGGCGGCGGTCCATGACAGACATCTTAACGTTAACGCGCCGGCGGGGGCGGGGATTTCGCCGGCGGAAAGGAGGCGTTCGCCGGGTCCGGCAGGTCGCGAAAGGCAGGCTCAGCTCGGCTCGTCGAGGACCGCGGCGACGGAAGTAGCGACGGCGGCGGAAGGGCAGCCGGCGCTTCTCTGATAGGCTGCCGTGGCTGTCCAGAGATGGCTTGCTTCCGAGGAGGATCGACGATGGCTCCGACGCGTGCGAACGGCAAGATCTGCTACCTCGAGATTCCTACGGCCGACATCCCCCGGTCGGTCCGCTTCTATCAGGCGGTGTTTGGATGGCAGGTCCGGCAACGGGGTGACGGCGCGACCGCATTCGATGACGGCGCCGGCGAGGTGAGCGGCGCCTGGGTGACCGGCCGGCCCTCCTCTCCCGTTCCGGGCCTCCTGCTGTACGTCATGGTCGACAGCATTGCCAGGACCGTGGAGGCGGTCACCGCGCACGGCGGCCGGATCGTTCAACCGTTGGGTGTGGACGCTCCGGAATTGACGGCGCGCTTCGCCGATCCGGACGGCAACGTGCTCGGGCTCTACCAGGAGCCCAACCAGCCTGCGGGGTGATCGGAAGGGGGACGGAAGCGAGCCCGACGCTTCTCTGATAGGCTGCCGTAGCCGTCCAGAGACGGCTTCTCCGAGGGATCCCCCGGCATGCGTGTCCTGAGCCATCTGTTCGCCAAAAACCGCGCCTGGGCCGCCGAGATGACCCGGCAGGACCCCGATTTCTTCAAGCGTCTGTCCCATCAGCAGGCCCCGCAGTACCTCTGGATCGGGTGCTCGGACAGCCGGGTGCCGGCCAACCAGATCGTGGGCCTGCTGCCCGGGGAGATGTTCGTCCACCGCAACATCGCCAACGTGGTGGTCCACTCCGACCTGAACTGCCTCTCGACCCTGCAGTTCGCGGTGGACGTCCTGCAGATCGGCCACGTCATCGTCTGCGGGCACTACGGCTGCGGCGGCGTGCTGGCGGCGCTGCGGGACGACCGGGTGGGGCTCTGCGACAACTGGCTGCGCCACGTCCAGGACGTGCGCGCGAGGCACCAGGCGGAGCTCGACGCCCTGGCCACCGAGGCGCAGCGGCACAACCGTCTGTGCGAGCTCAACGTCCTGCGGCAGGTGGTGAACGTCAGCAGGACGACCATCGTGCGGGACGCCTGGGCGCGGCGCCAGACGCTGGCGGTGCACGGCTGGGTCTACGACGTCAAGGATGGCCTGCTGCGGGACCTCGGCCTGTGCCTCACCTCGGAGGAGGAGCTCGCGGCTCAGGCTGAGGCCACGCGGGTGGAATCGGCCACCTGAGCGAGGCGATTCACCTCGGATCGGAGATGGCCCCGTCTTTTCTTGCGCGCCGCCGCGTTGGAGAGAGCCTACTTACCTTCCTCCTCTCCCGCAGGCTCGATGTCTGTCGTGGCCAGTATCCCAATCTTGTTGTCGAGATTCAGGAACAGGTAAAGAGGCTTCTCCTCCCTCAGGATGTTGATCACGTCGTTGAACCTGCTCAGTGGATAATGGATGGATGGCTCGGGGAAGCTCGCGTTGGGAGGTATCGGGGCGCTATCTTTGAAGAACACGATTCGTCCCTTGTAGGCGGGCCCCTGGTAAACGTAGATCAGAGCCTCATAGGGATGCCCGCTGTAATACCATATTCTGTAGCCGTCGAAGTCTGCTTGAATGGTAGCCATTGGATCTTCCTTTCTATTCCGATGTTTAGCTGCGCGACAAAGGGCACAATCTGGCCGATGCAGCCGACCTCAGCGGCTCATCTCGTGCTCCTTTGGGCCGCGGCGGACGATCCGTCCGCGGCTCTCATCACTCTCAAGCTGTCGCTGGCGAGCCTTCTATCTCACCCGCGGACAAGGTGCCCCGTTGCCCGGTCGCGCGAAGCTGGCGTAGAATGGGCGTAAATCCGGATGGATAAGGACGCCGAGAAACCTATGACCGATCCACAAACCCCCATCGCCTGCGACCTCTCGCGCCTGAACGACAGCCAGCGCCGGCGCGAGCAGGAGCTCCTGCGGAAATTCCGCGCGCGGTGGGCCCAAGACGGCGAGACGGACGACGGCGTCTGGCTCTCCCTGCCGGCGGACCCGGCTGAGCTGGCCGATCTCGGCGAGCTCCTGGGATTGGAGCGCCTCTGCTGTCCTTTTCTCAGGTTTCAGCTCGAGGTGACGCGAGAGGAACGCTGCCGCCTTTATATTGCTGGACCGCCGGGAGCGAGAGATTTCGTTCTCATGGAATTCACGGAGTAGATTCAGAGAGGACTCTGGAGGACGACGATGAGACGGCTTCTATTCCTGATTCTTTTTCTCTGCGGCGCCGCCGCCTTCGCTCAGACCCCGGCCGGCGATCCCTATGCATCGCTGCGCTTCCTGATCGGAGAGTGGGTCGCGGACGGCCCCGCCGCGGCCGGCAGCGGCCATTTCGAATTCACCCGGGACCTCCAGGGGAACGTCGTGGTCCGCCGCAATCACGCGGAGTACCCGGCCGCGAGCGATAGACCCGTCGCCAATCACGATGACCTCATGGTGATCTATCGTGAGGGGGGCGGGACGCGGGCGATCTATTTTGACAACGAGGGGCACGTGATCCGGTATGCCGTCGAGGCCGGGGCTCCGGACGCGGTGACGTTCGTTTCCGAGGCCGCCGCGGGGACGCCACGCTACCGGCTCTCCTACAAGAAGCTGCCGGATGGAAGGGTGAGCGGCAAATTCGAGGTCGCGCCGCCGGGCAAGTCCGAGGAATTCAAGACCTACCTGGAGTGGACGGCGAAACGGAAGCCGTGAACGATACTTGACGAAGCATACCGGCCTTGCTAGTCTCCCCTGATTTAGAGAGCCGAATAGTAACGGTCCCCCGGAGGAGATCCTATGAAGCCCGTGCGTCTTCGCAGGGTTGTGTCGAGCTGTGTCCTGGCGCTGATGGCGGCGGCGGCCTTCGGCCAGGAGAAGGGGAGCATCACCGTGCAGGCCGCGGGCGGCGAGGCGTCGCTGACGCTCGGCGGCCTGCTCCAGGTCCAATTCGAGGACGGCGACCGCGGAGATGCGCGGTTTCCGGCCACCGGCGAGGACCGCTTCTATCTGCGCCGGGCCCGTCTGAACGCCACGGGCACCTTCGCCGAGCAATTCGATTTCCGCCTCGAATTCGACCTCGCGGGGACGCTGGGCAGCACCAACGGGTTGCGGGCCCAGATGACGGACGGCTACGCCAACTGGAACCGTTATGCCGGCGCCCAGATCCGCGCCGGACAATTCAAGACGCCGTTCGGCTTCGAGCAGCTCTACTTCGACCCACGTCTGCTGACGATCGAGCGCAGCCTGGTCAACGACCGGCTGACGCTGAATCGCCAGCTCGGGGCACAGCTCTGGGGGGACCTCCTGGACAAGCACGTCTCGTACGCGGTGGGCGTGTTCAACGGCAACGGCGTCAACAACAGCGCCAACGACAACAGCAAGTTCCTGTGGGCCGGGCGGCTGGCGGTCACCCCCTGGAAGGGAAACCTTTTCGGCGGGCCCGCGAGCTGGGCGATCGGCGGCAACTACTTCGAGTCGGAGGACACCGCTCTCTCGCTCCCCGATCTCAGTCTCGATTCCACCCCCTCCACGCCGGACAAGGACGGCCTGTTCACCGGCAAGCGCCACGGCTACGGCTTCGACAGCCAGCTCGAGACCGGGCCGTTCTCGCTCTGGGTCGAGTACCTGAATAACCATCTCGAGCCGACCGACGCCAGGCCGTTCTCTGAATTCGACGCCGACGGCTGGTACGTCCAAGCCGGGCTGTTCCTGGTGCCGAAGAAGCTCCAGGCGGTGGCCAAATATGAGACGTTCGACCCCTCGCGCCGGCTCTCCAACGACGACACGAGCACCGTCACGCTGGGGCTGAGCTATTACATCCGGGGGCACAATCTCAAGCTGCAGCTCAACTATCTGCGTACCGACCTGCCGGGAAACACCGACACCCAGAACAAGCTGATCATGCGCTTCCAAGCGTGGTTCTGATGATGATCGCACGCTGGCTCAGCGCCGTTCTCCTTGTCTGCCTCGCCCTTCCGGCGTCCGCCCAGAAACCGGAGACCCTGGTCTTCGCTGCGGCGTCGCTCTCGGACGCCCTGACGGAGATCGGAAAGGTTTATGAAGCCGGCGGAGGCGGCAAGGTCCGTTTCAACTTCGCCGGCTCGAACGACCTCGCCCGCCAGATCGAGGCGGGGGCTCCCGCCGCGGTCTTCATCTCGGCCAACCAGGCGCAGATGGGCCGCCTGCAGAAGGCGGGGAAGGTGCGCGCCGGGGATGCCTTCGCGCTGCTCGGCAACACGCTGGTGGTGATCGAGCCGCGCGAGGGCAGGGTGCGGTCGGTCGGCTCCGCCCGCGGTCTCCTGGGATTCGAGCGGCTCTCGCTGGCCGATCCGGCGGCGGTGCCGGCCGGGGTCTATGCCAAGACCTGGCTGGAGCACGAGGGGGTCTGGGCCCAGATCGCACCCAAGGTGGTGCCGGCGCTGGACGTCCGCGCCGCGCTCGCCGCGGTGGCGGCGGGGAACCTGCCGGTGGGGATCGTGTACGCGACCGACGCCGCGTCCACGGACAAGGTGCGGGTGGTCTACCGGGTGCCCGCCGAAGCGACTCCGGACCTGCGGTACTTCGCCGCGCCCGTGGCTCCCGGCTCGCCGGCGGCCACGTCCTTCGTGGCTTTTCTGAAGGGACCCAAGGCGCGGGCGATCTTCGCCCGCTACGGCTTCACCCCGGGAGGCTGACGCCATCGACCCCGAGACCGGCGCCCTCGTCCTCTTCACGGTCGCCGTGGCCCTCGGCGCCACGGCGCTCCTGGTGATCCCCGGCCTCGCGGTGGCCTGGCTCCTGGCGCGCCCGTGGCTCCGTTTCCGGGCGCTGGTGGAGACGCTGATGTCCCTGCCGCTGGTGCTGCCGCCCACGGCGGTGGGGCTGGGATTGCTGATGCTCTTCGGCCGCTCGGGCCCGCTCGGCCGGCCGCTCTACGAGCATCTGGGGATCGAGATCGCCTTCACCTGGCGGGCGGTGGTGCTGGCCTCGGCGGTGGTGGCGTTCCCGCTCTTCGTGCGCAGCGCGCGCTCGGCGTTCGAGGAGGTGGACCCGCGGCTGCCCGCGGTGGCGCGCACGCTCGGCCGCGGGCCGTTCCGCGCCTTCTTCCAGGTCGAGCTGCCGCTCGCCTGGCGCGGCGTGGCGGCCGGCGCCGTGCTGGCCTTCGCCCGCGCCCTGGGAGAGTTCGGGGCCACCATCCTCGTCGCCGGCAACATCCCGGGCCGGACGCAGACCCTGGCGCTCGCCCTCTTCCAGCGCGTGCAGGTGGGGCGGGACCGCGAGGCCCTGGGGCTCGCCGTCATTTCGGTATTGCTGACCGCCGCGGCGCTGGTGCTCTCCGAGGCGCTGGTGCGGCGGCGGGACCGGACGCTGGCGCGATAAGCATGTCCTACATCGAGATCGATCTCGCCCTCTCCCAAGGCAGCTTCACGCTGGCGGTGGCGGCCGGGTTGGGAGAGACGGCGGCGGTGCTCGGGCCTTCGGGCGCGGGGAAGACCACGCTGCTGGAGGTGATCGCGGGCCTGCGGCGGGCGCGGGGGCGGCTGGTGGTCGGGGGCGAGGTGCTCCAGGACAGCACGGCGGGGATCTTTCTCCCTCCGGAGCGGAGGCATCTCGGCTTCGTGCCGCAGGACGGCGCCCTCTTCCCCCATCGCCCGGTGCTGGCGAACCTCGGCTTCGGCCGGCCGGACCGGCGCGCCAGGCGGGACGCCGAGCTCGACGCCCTGGTGGCCGCGCTCGATCTGGAGCCGCTACTGGCCCTTCTGTTGCTCGACGAGCCCACGGCCGGCCTCGATCCCGAACGGGCCCGCAAGGCGCTGGCGGGCGTCCTGCGGGTGCGCGGGGAGCTCGGGGTGCCGCTCCTCGTGGTCACCCACGATCAGCGGGAGGCGCTGGCGCTGGCCGCCGACGTGGTTCTCCTCGACCGTGGACGGGTGGAGGCGGTGGGGCCGGCGCGCGAGGTGCTGCGGGCCCCCTGGCGGCTGGCCCTGGACGGCGGCGGCCCCTGGGAGAACGTGGTGCCGGGCCGCCTTCTCGGCCACAATGTGGCGGGCGGCACGAGCGAGGTCCGGCTGGAGACGGGGGAGACGGTGACCATCCCCCACACGCCCGACCTCGCGCCGGGAGCCGAGATCCTGCTCACCATCGACGCCGAGGACCTCCTCCTCGCCACCGCTCCGCCGCGTGGGCTCTCGGCCCGCAACGCCGTCGCCGGCACCATCGACGAGCTGATCCCCGCCGGGACCTCGATCTATGTCCGGGTCGGTCCCTGGCTCGCCCATCTCACCCCCGCGGCGGTGAAAGAGCTGGGCCTCGCGGCCGGCGAGCCGGTCTGGCTGGTGGCCAAGACGCATAGCTGGCGAGTGGCGGCGGGGTAGGGCGTCAGCCCCCGCCCGGAACCTCACCCCTGTCCCCTCTCCCATCGCCCTCCCGCCGGCCGGGAGAGGGGAACGCGGTTGAAGCGGTGTTGCCCGTAGGTTGCTATATCAGAATCGGTAATGGTGCGGAAGAACACCCTACGAGCACCATCGCTTCAACCAAGTCCCCCTCTCCCGGTAGGTGGGAGGGCGATGGGAGAGGGGACAGGGGTGAGGTTTCGGGAGGTAGGCCGTCTTCAGTTAGGATTACGCCTTTCAGGAGACCTCCGCGATGCCGACTGCTCCATCCCCATCCCGCTCCCGGCGCCGGTGGGCCGGATTCGCTCTTTTCCTGCTGATCCTGGCGGCCCTCGCCCTGGTCGCCGTGCCGGCGTTCCTGATCCGGCCCTTCTCGCCGCAGACGCCCGGCGGGCTCGCCGTCGCCTTCGCCCTGCGGCGGTGGGCGCCGCTGGCCACGGTGCTCGCGCTGATCGCCGGCCTGGCGCTGGCGGTCAGCCTCTGGCGGGGCGGGCGGTGGTGGAGCCGGGCCCTGGTCGTGCTGGCGCTGATCCCCTTGGCCGGAGCGGCCTGGCTCGCCCGCTTCAATATCTTCGAGAGGATGTTCGCGCCGCTCGGCGACTCCCGGTTCCTGCCCGCGGCCGAGGCGAATTGGGTGGCGGACGGCGACATGGTGCTGGCCGTGGAGCGCAACGGCGAAGCGGCGGCGTATCCGGTGCGCCAGGTGGCCTACCACCACATCGTCCAGGACGTGGTCGGCGGCGTGCCCGTCGCCGTCACCTACTGAACGCTCTGTCACACCGGTCTGGTGTGGAGAGCGGAGGTCGACGGGCGGAGGCAGCGCTTCCACCTCACGGGCATCAATAATCAGAATTTCCTGATGCACGACGAGGAGACGGGGTCGTGGTGGCAGCAGGCGTCGGGGGAGGCGGTCTTCGGGCCGCGCAAGGGGTGGCGGCTCGACCTCGTCCCCTACGATGAGATCAGCTTCGCGGCCTGGAAGCGCGAGCACCCCAACGGCCGGGTGCTGCGGCCGGACGACAGCGGCCCCGCGC
The DNA here is from genome assembly GCA_003223675.1 of Acidobacteriota bacterium. Taxonomy (GTDB): domain Bacteria; phylum Acidobacteriota; class Thermoanaerobaculia; order Multivoradales; family UBA5704; genus DATARR01. The sequence goes on along the minus strand of QHVW01000202.1, from coordinate 536 downwards.
ATCAGTTCTCGCGGGATTGGGAGGCGGAGACCGCCAAGGAGCCCGTGGTGACCCCGGCGCGGACGGGCGATCCTCTGCGGCCCCGCGACGTGGTGGTGGGGGTCCGGCTCGGCGGCGCCGCCCGGGCGTATCCAATGGAGGCGCTCCAGCGGCAGAGCCCCGTGCAGGACGCGGTGGGCGGCGTCCCCGTCCTCTTGATCGCAGGAGAAGACGGCCGCTCGGTGCGCGCCTTCGAGCGCACGGTGGACGGCCGGCCCTTGAGCTTCTTCGCCCGCCCCGGAGCCCCCCTGCGCCTGGTGGACGCCGAGACGGGGAGCGAATGGAGCTTCGCCGGCGAGGCCACCGCCGGCACTCTCAAGGGGAAGAAGCTGGCCTGGGTCCAGGCCCTCAAGGACTACTGGTTCGACTGGCGGACGTACAATCCCGCCACCTCGATCTACGCTCTGCGCTAGCTCATCGCCTCAGACGCCGCTTCAGCTCCTCCAGCGCCCGCTGCCGGACCGGGTCCTCGGCGCGGGCCTGCTCCTCGGCCGTCG
>QHVW01000732.1 GCA_003223675.1 Acidobacteriota bacterium | reverse complement strand
TCCGGGTCATTGCGCAGGTGATCGGTCAACGGTCGGTCGGAGACCACGTCGGAGAGGCACAGGCGACCTCCCGGCTTGAGGATCCGAAGAGCCTCCCGGAGGACGCTCCCTTTGTCGGTCGAGAGGTTCAGCACGCAATTCGAGACGACCACGTCGGCGACTTCGTCTTCAAGCGGCACGCGCTCGATCGCCCCCGAGCGGAGCTCGACCACGTCGTAGCCAAGAGTTTCAGCGACCGCGGGCTGATACTGGCGGCCCTGCTGCAGCATGTCTTCGGTCATGTCCACACCGATGACCCGTCCATCCCGGCCGACGAAGCGCGCCGCCAGGAAGGCGTCGATCCCGCTGCCGCAGCCGAGGTCGACGACCACCTCGCCGGGGCGCAGCGCAGCCTCGAGCACCGGGGAGCCACAGCCATACGACCGGTCCAGAGCGTCCTTGCGAATGTGGCTGACGAGCTCGGGCGCGTACTTTGTTGGACAACACAGCGCCGGGGCCGGCGACTCCGCTGCCGCGGCGTAGAACGACTGGACCAGCTCCGGAGAGGGCGCGCAGCACGCCACGTCCGCGACCTCCTCAGGCAGCTCCGTGACTTCGTCCGGACCCTTCAGTTGGGCTGCGATGTCCGGCCAGTAGAGATCGAATCCGTACTGCAAGGTTTCTTTCATCAAGCGACAGCCCGGCGACATCAGCGAGCCGTTCGTGACGACGGCGTTGAACGCGCAACCGCCCGCGCAGAGGAGAGCCTGGGGACACTGCTTGCACCCCGGGATGGTCAGGATGGTCCGATCCTCCAGGGCTTGAATGAGGTCACGGTTGAGCTCGAGCTCCGGGGAGAAACGCCCGATCTGATACTCCGGTCGTCCCGCCGTGGTCTCACAGGCGTAGATGCCGCCATTCGGATCGAAGGCGAACGTCCGCGTCCCGCCGAAGCAGGTCTTGTAGGTGGGAGGGAAGAGCTTGCCCGTGTATACAAAGCGACGGACGCCCTGCCAGTCGATGGCCAGCAGCTCGGCGATCGACCGGTCCTCCGAGCAGAGCTGATAGAGCTTCCGGTTCCCCTCGTGCACTCCGAGATGCTTGACGGTCTCCTCCGTCGGTTGGCAACGGAAGCAGTCGAAAACCGAGCCGATGTGGATGCTGAAGTGTGGGCTCGCGAACCACTGCTTCTCTTTGAAGAACGACACGAGCTCCGGCAGGGTCTCGATGCTGTTGCGATCCAGCAGTACTCTCACGTTCAAGGTCAAATCCCGTTCGAGAGCCGCGTCGACGCCGGCGACGATCCGGTCGAAGCTCGGACCCTGTCCATCGACCGAGACCCGCCGCTGGTTGTGGTAGTCGCGCATGCCGTCAAAGGTGACCTGGGTCTTGAAGACGCCATACTGCTTCAAAAGATCTGCGTAATGGACGAGGTCGAAACCATTCGAAACAATATCGATCAGGAAGTTACGCTCGACTCCCTTCTGTAGAATTCTCTCCACCGTGCGCCGCTGGTTGGGGGTGTTGATCAACGGCTCGCCTCCGAAGAGGCTCAATTGCCGGGTGCAACCCTTGCCGCGCTCTTCGGCGATGGAGTCCATGGCGGAGAACGCGAGGTCCATCACCTCGTCGGCCATCAGCCGTTCCTGGCCGATCGCCTCGCCGATGAAGCAGTAACTGCAGCGTGAGCTGCACTGATAGGTGGGAAGAATGACGAAACGCAGGTTTGATTTCTGCTCGCGGGCCTTGAACTCTTCATATCCCCGCACCAGCGCGGCCTGCTCGTCTTCAGGGCTCGGGTAGACGTACCCCCGATCGAGCATGTAGTCGAGACTGCCATCCGCGAGCGCGGACTCATTCCCGTGCCGCACTGCCGTATTGAGCTTGTTGAGCTGGGATTTTTCGATCAGATCCATCGCGCCGTTGAGCGGGTTATAGAGCAGTACCTGCTTCTTGTCATCCACGGAAAACCGGAACGTATGCCTGCTGAGGTGCATAATCCATCTCCTTCCTGGGAGACATCGACCCGAACCAACACAAGATGGCCAGCCGTCGCCCCATTTTATCTGGGCATGTCCTGGATGTGGGTCATCGGGGGCAACACCAATAGCATGTTGCCGCTGCTGCCGGTGATGTCATAATTGCAGCAGCTCTCGACGGCTCCTTGCTGGCGCTGGAGCGTGACGGCCACCTTGAGATTGACGGGCCGGAACTCAGGAGCGGAGCTTACCGGGGATACCTCTTTCTTTTCAGCCATTTTTCTCACCTCCCTTCATCAGAGATGTAGATGGCACTATGTTTGCTGGGCTATGACCAGAGCTTTGAGACTTGTCCGGCTGGCCATCCAGGGGACAATATTGCAGAGATCATTAGAGACCCACGACGCTTGAATAACCTCACTCCGCGGAGTGGGGGACCATGACATCAGCGGGTAGGTTTGGACCTACCCGGTCGGGGAGCTTCGGTGGTACCGTGGGGAGGAAGCATTGGCCGGTAGCATGGAATCATCATGAGGTGACGTTGATGCCGTTGTCCAGAGAGGAGCCATCGCGCACCTGGGCGATCCTGGCGGCGCTTTTCGCGGTAGCGCTCTGGGGAGCCTCTCTATCCAGGGATGGTCGACACCCAGGTGCCCCCAGCCTCGCTCTTCAACTTCACCTCGGTCGGCTCGCGCGCGGTGTTCGCCGTGGGGCGCAGCGACGAGGCCGAGTCCGTGGGCGAGCTCTGGACGACCGACGGCACCGACGCGGGCACCGAGCGGTTGCGGGCCTTCGTGGGCATGGAGGTCCACGTGGTGGGGTCCAACGGCCGGATCGCCTTCGTGCTGGTGTCTCAGCGGGAGTCCTACCCACTCATCCTGTCCACCCTGTGGCGCACGGACGGCACCGCCGCGGGGACCTATGCGATCACCCAGAGCGTCCTCACGTTCTTCGACAACGCCGTGATCCACCGCGGCGCGCTCGTCTTCTCCGCCTGTGCTGGCGGGACCACGATCGGCTGCGGCGAGCCCTGGGTGAGCGACGGCACGGCCGGCGGGACCCGGCGGCTTCGCGACATCACGCCGGGGGACTTCGGCAGCGATCCGCGCGAATTCCTCTCGGTGGGTGACCGCCTCTATTTCTTCGCCACCGCTCCCGACGGCCCGGGCCTCTGGCAGACCGACCTCACGCCGCAGGGGACCCGGCGGGTAGCCCTCCTGCCCCCCTACTCCGTGCCCCGGGACCTCAAGGCGGCGGGGGAACGCCTGTTCTTCATCGTGGGCAAGGAGAACAGTCTGTGGACGAGCGACGGCACGGCGGAGGGGACCGGGCCGGTGCCGCCATTCGACCGTCCCCGCGGCCGGGGCCCGGCGGCCCTGCTGCTCCTCGGCGCCCCGGGAGAGAGCGAATTCTTTACGGGGTTCGACCCGGTGCTGGGGGTGCAGGTCTATCGCACGGACGGCACTCCCGGCGGCACCCGGCGGCTCACCTCGTTCCCGCGAGTGGAGCCGACGGAGGCGGAGGTGAAGGAGGCCATACCCCTGCCGGGCCGCCTGCTCTTCGTCGGCCTCGACGGCCAGCTCTGGTCGAGCACCGGCTCCCGCGCCTCGACCCATCCGCTCACTGGGTGCGAGGGAGGATGCCCGGTGCCCTACTTCGGCTACCGGGGCTTCAGCCGGGTGGCGTCCGGTGGCCTCCTGTTCTTCGAGGGCAAGGTCGGCGACGACGTGGAGCCCTGGGTGACGAACGGCACGGCGGCCGGCACGCGGCGGCTGCTCGAGATCTGCGCGAACGGCTCCTGCGGCACCGACGTCCTGTTCGGCCCGGTGATCGGCGGCCGCGTGCTCTTCGCGGCCGCCCAGGATCTCTGGAGCACGGACGGCACCGCCGCCGGCACCCGGCGGGTGGGCGAGGGGGTCCAGATCTCCGATCAGGACCCGCTGCCGGTGGCCGCGGCCGGCTCCCGCCTGGTGTTCGCCGGCTTCGACAAGAGCGGGCCCCCGGGGTACCCCATCCCCCGGCTCAAGAGCTCCGCGGGGACGCTTCGGAGCGAGCTCGTCCTGAGCCTTTCGCTGCGGGACGGCCAGGGATCGAATCCCACGGCGTTCACGGCCCTGGGGGACGACGTGCTCTTCTTCGCCTGCTCCGAGCCTGGAGGGATCTGGAAGACCCGCGGCACGCCGGAGACCACAGTCCGGCTGACGGATGCCGAAGGCCTCTGCAACTCGGGCAGCACCGCGCAAACCTTCGGCGTCCTCGGCGGCGTCGCCTATTTCGCGGCGTTCGGGTCCGACGGCTCTCCGGGCGAGGCCTGGCGGACGGACGGCACGCCGGAGGGCACCTGGCCCATCAGTCACGTGGGCGCGGACGCCAAGTACGTCTCCGCGCTCACCGTCTTCCAGGGCAAGCTCTTCTTCGTGGCCGAGGACCTCGACGGCGACGTGAGCACGAAGCACTCGACCCTGTGGTCCAGCGACGGCACGGCGGCGGGATCGGCGCCGCTCTTCGACCTGCCTGCGATCTACGTGTTCTATCTCTCGGCTTTCGAGGACGCGCTCTACTTCGAGGGGGAGAACCGGGAGAGCTTCGGCAACTTCCTGTAGCGTTCCGACAGCACAGAGGCGGGAACGCAGGAGCTGGTGCCGGCCGATCTCAACGAGCCTCCCCGCTTCCTCCGCTTCGGCGGTCAGACTTTCATCCTCGACGGGGGAAGCCTGTGGAAGACGGACGGCACGCCCGAGGGGACCCGGTCGATCACGGTGCCGGGAGGCGCGGTCCAGGGGGCCCTCGACCTGGCGCCGCTCGGCGACCGGTTCTATTTCATGGGGCGCAGCTTCACGGACCCGAACGATTACCAGGGGACTCCGGCGCTGTTCCGGACGGACGGCACCCAGGCGGCCACGGTGCCGGTCAAGACCTTCTCGCCAGCCCCCACCTACGACACTCCGGAGCCCCAGCTCACCGTCCTGGACGGGGCCCTCTTCTTCGTGGCCGCGGATGCCGAGCACGGCGGCGAGCTCTGGCGGACGGACGGCACGGCGGCCGGGACGGAGCTGGTGGTCGACATCAATCCGGGCCTGGACCCGGCGCGGATCTCGGGGCTGACCGCGGCGGGCGGCCGCCTCTTCTTCGCGGCGGACGACGGCGAGCACGGGATCGAGCTGTGGACGAGCGACGGCACGGCGGCCGGCACCCGCAGCTTGAGCGACATCGCGGCGGGGCCCTACTCCTCCAGCCCCCGCGAGTTGAAGGCGATCGGCGGCCGCCTCTTCTTCAGCGCGGACGACCAGGTGATCGGCCGCGAGCCGTGGGTGCTGCCGCTGGATACCGCCTTCGTTGGAAAGGGGAAGCCATGAGACGCCTCGCCTTCGCGCTCCTCCTCGCCGCCCTCCTGCCGGTTGTGGCTCAGGCCGAGACGGCGACCCTGGTGCGCGACATCAATCCCAATCCACCGGCCGGCTCGCCGGGGCTGGCGCCCCAGCAATTCGCCGCCGCAGGCGGCCGGGCGGTGTTCCTGGCTCCCGAAGGGACGGCCTACCTGCTCTGGGCCACGGACGGCACGGTGGCGGGGACGTCGCCGCTCGCCCGCCTCTGCGCGCCGTGCGGCTGGGTGCCCCAACGGGCCGCCGAGCTCCCGGGTCTCGCCTTCTATGCCGTGGTCGACGACAATGGGGTCTCCCACCTCTGGCGTACCGACGGCACGCGGGCGGGAACGTTCCCCCTCTCGCCGCCGCTCCAGAGCGCCTATACCGCCTCCACGTTCGGCCGCCACCTCCTCTTCGAGGTGTGCGACGGCAACGGAGCCTGCGTCCTGTGGATCACGGACGGCTCGCCCGCGGGCACCCGGCCTCTTCAGGGCTCGCTCTCCGCCGGCCGGCCGGCCACGGGGGACGGCCGGGCGTTCTTCTTCGGCCGCGACGCGCAGGGGGACGCCCTCTGGGTGACCGACGGCACCCCGGAGGGGACGAAGCGGCTCCATGCGATCCACTTCGCCGACTACCTGACGGTCTCGGGCTCCCGCGCCTTCTACCTGGACCGCGGCAGCGACTACCCCGACGAGCTCTGGACCAGCGACGGCACGCCGCAGGGGACCCGCTTCCTGCGGCGGTTCTACCAGCCCAGCGAGCACTTCCCGCCCAACACGAGCTTCCTCAAGGCCGTTGCCGGCGGCATCGTCTTCGCGGCCACCCTGGGCCGCGGCGACGAGCTCAACCTCTGGCGGAGCGA
>QHVW01000731.1:452-4272 GCA_003223675.1 Acidobacteriota bacterium | reverse complement strand
GGCCGATGGCACCCTGCCGGACGGCGACGTCTCCTGTGCCGCGGGCGCAGCGACGGCCGAGGAGCAGGCCCGCGCCGAGGACCCGGTCCGGCAGCGGGCGCTGGAGGAGCTGAAGCGGCGTCTGAGGCGATGAGCTAGTAAAGACCGAAGCAAGGACCTAGGCGTTGTCCGGGACTTCGCCCGGAAAACGTGGCCCCTACCGGGGCAGCCGAAGGGGGCCGGATGAGGTATCCTAAAGGACCAAAAGGACGAAAAGGACAGGAAATCGCCTTTTTTGTCCTTTAGGTCCTTTAGGTCCTTTCAAGTTTTCGTCAGAGCCCCCCATAAAAACGCCAGCGCCCCGGCCGCCGCCAGCCACCACCCCCACGGCCTGCCGGGCGCTTGGGCGTGGACCATCACCCCTGCGAGCAGCATCCCGGCGGCCACCACGGTCCAGGAGAGCCGGTGGACCGAGCGCTCCAGGCGACGAATGATCTTCTTCTCCTCCGGCGTGAGGGCCGCCTGGATGGTGAGCGTCCCCCGCTCGGCGCGGGCGAGCACGGCGTCCGCCCGCCGCGGCAGGCCGAGCAGGATCTGGAGCTGCGCCAGCCCGCCGCTCAGGATCTCCCGCCAGTTGCGCCGCAGCTCCTGGGCCGCCAGGCGCTGGGCGAAGGGGAGGGTCTCGGCCCAGGGATCGAACTCCGGATCGAGCTGCGTCGAGAGCCCTGCCAGCAGCCCCACAGCCCGCGAGGCGAACAGCAGGTCGACCTGCATCTGGAAGGGGAGCTCGTAGAGCACGTCCCGGTATTGCCGGAAGAAATACTCCGCCTCCGAGAACGCCGTGGCCCGCAGGTCGCCGATCCGCACTCCCCAGAAGCGCTGGAACAGCTCCTCGTGGATCTCCTCCAGCCGGCGCAGGTCCGCCCCCGGCAGCAACACGCCGGCCGAGACGTAGGAGCGCACGATCCGCTCGGCGTCGCGGGTCCCCAGGGCGATGGCGTATTCGCGGAGCGCGCCCCGCAGCCGCTCCGGGATCACCGCCACCATGCCGAAGTCCACGAAGACGATCTGGAACGGCCGCTCCTCGCCACCCGCCGGGGCCGGCGGCACCGGCGCGCCGGTGGGGAAGGGGGCCTCGCCGTCGACCGGCAGGGGGCGCACGAAGAGGTTCCCCGGATGGGGATCGGCGTGTACGAAGGAGTGCTCGAAGATCTGTTGCAGATAGATCCGGTAGAGCGTGCGCGCCACCTCGGAGCGGCGGATGCCCGCGCGGTCGAGCGCCGCGAGGTCGGCGATCTTGATCCAGGCGACGTTCTCCAGGGTCAGCGTCCGGCGGGCGGTCCAGTCCCAGAAGACCTTCGGCAGATAGACCCTGGCGTCGCCGGCAAAGTTTTCCGCGAAGCGCTCGGCGTTGTGCCCCTCAGCGATCAGATCGAGCTCGGCCAGCGTGGTGTTGGTGATCTCGGTCCCCAGCCGGCCGAGATCGACCCGCCGCCGGATGGTCTTCGAGAAGCGCAGCAGCCGGGTCGCCAGCCGCACCGCCGCGAGGTCGGTCTCGACCAGCACGTCGATCCCCGGCCGCAGCACCTTCACCACCACCTCCTCGCCCGTGGGCAGGCGGGCGGGGTGGACCTGGGCGAGCGACGCGGCGCCGACCGCGTCGGGGCCGATCCAGGCGAAGACGGCGGCGGCCGGACGCCCGAAATCCTCCTCGATCTGGCGCACGATGTCGGCGAACGGCTCGGGTGGCACCTCGTCCTGGAGCCCGGCGAGCTCGCTGGTGATCTCCGGCGGCAGGATGTCCACCCGGGTGGAGAGGAACTGCCCGAGCTTGATCAGCACGCCCCCCATCTCGGCCGCCAGGGCGCGGTACCGCCGGGCGATCCCCTGGTACCGCACGAGCGGAGGCCGCCGGAACCGCCGCAGCCCCGGGGCGTTCAGGATCACGTCCCACCAGAAGACCTGGACGAAGGTGCGGGCGACGAAACGGCGCACCTTGCGATAACGCCGGAAATCGATCCCCGCGGGCATGGGGGAACTATATATACCTGTGACAAGATCCGCCCGTGCACCGAACCGACCCCGACGGCCTCACCTTCCGGTCCTTCTCCTCCACCGCCGACTACCAGGCGTGCGTCGAGCTCCAGAAGGACACCTGGGGGCGCAATTTCTCCGACGTGGTCCCCTTGAGCATCCTCAAGGTCACGCAGAAGGCCGGGGGGATCGCCGCGGGCGCGTTCTCTCCGGCGGGGGACCTGCTCGGCTTCGTCTACGGCCTCGCGGGCTGGGACGGCGGCCGCCCCTTCCACTGGTCGCACATGCTGGCCGTGGCCCGGCAGGCGCGGGACCTCGGGCTCGGCACCCGGCTGAAGCTCTTCCAGCGGGACCTGCTCCTGCCCGCGGGCGTCGAGGAGGTGCGGTGGACCTTCGATCCGCTGGAGGCGCGCAACGCCCACCTCAACTTCAACCACCTCGGGGTCGAGGTGGCCGCGTACGTCGAGGACTTCTACGAGGGGGAGGAGGGGAGCGAGCTGTTCGCGGGGATCGGCACCGACCGCTTCATCCTCTCCTGGAAGATCGCGAGCTCCCGGGTGGAGCGCGCCCTCGCGGACCGGCGGGCCGGCGCCGAGGAGCCGTTCCGCGGCGCGCCGATCGTCAACCCCGGCGCGGCGGTCGGCGATCTCCCCGCGGCCTCCCGCGTGCGCATCGAGATCCCGGAGAGCATCCAGGACCTCAAGGGGGAGCGCCCGGATCTGGGGGTGGCCTGGCGGGAGTCCACGCGCCGCGCCTTCGAGCACTATCTGGGGCTCGGCTACCGGGTCGAGGCGTTCTATCGTGATACCGGCGAGCGCCGTTGCTGGTATGGATTGGAAAAAGAATCGGGATTGGAAAGGGATTGACCCATGCTACAGATCGTAGGCCTCACCCTGCGCGAGATCTCGCTGACTCTCAAGGAGCCGTTCCAGATCTCCTCCGGCACCACGACCCAGCGGCGCATCCTGCTGGTGGAGATCGAGGGCGCCGACGGCACCCACGCCTGGGGGGAGTGCACGGCGGGGGAGATCCCCAACTACGGGCCCGAGACGATCGACACCGCCTGGCACGCCATCCGCGAGTGGGTGGCCCCGCGGGTGCTGGGACACGCCTGGGGCGGCCCGGAGGAGATCCAGCCGGCGCTGGAGATCAACTTCCGCGGCCATCACATGGCGAAGGCGGCGGTCGAGATGGCCGCCTGGGCGCTCGCCGCCGAGATGGAGGGGATCTCGCTCTCCGCGAAGCTCGGCGGCACCCGCGACCGCATCCGGGTGGGGATCTCGCTCGGCATCCAGAGGAGCCCGGCGGCGCTGGTGGAGAAGGCCCGGGCGGCGCTCGACCGCGGCTATCGCAAGGTCAAGATCAAGATCAAGCCGGGCGCGGACGTCGAGTACGTGCGCGCCGTGCGCCTGGCCCTGGGGCCCGACGCGCCCCTGATGGCGGACGCCAACAACGCCTACACCCTGGAGACCGCGGAGAGCCTGGAGGAGCTCGACGATCTCGGGCTGATGATGATCGAGCAGCCGCTCGCCTGGGACGACCTGCTCCGCCACGCCGAGCTCCAGAAGCGCCTCCAGACGCCGGTCTGCCTCGACGAATCGATCACCAGCGTCGACCGCGCGGAGGACATGATCGCTCTCGGCGCGGGCAAGATCATCAACATCAAGCCCGGCCGGGTGGGCGGCTTCCTGCAATCGATCGGCATCCACGACGTCTGCGCCGCGCACGGCATTCCGGTCTGGTGCGGCGGCATGCTGGAGAGCGGCGTGGGGCGGGCCCACAACGTGGCCCTGGCCTCGCTGCCGAA
>QHVW01000731.1:0-242 GCA_003223675.1 Acidobacteriota bacterium | reverse complement strand
TCCTGGGCGGGCTGCTGGTCCTGCGCTGGCCGCGCCTGGCCTGGGTCCACCTGCCGGCGGCGGCGTGGGGGGCCTGGGTCGAATTCTCCTCGACCGTCTGCCCGCTGACCCCGCTGGAGAACCACCTCCGCCGCCTGGGCGGGGAGGCCGGCTACTCGGGCGGTTTCATCGCGCACTACCTGCTGCCCGTGCTCTATCCGGCGGGGTTGAATCCGCGGGTCCAGGTTGTTTTGGGGATTTTC
>QHVW01000730.1 GCA_003223675.1 Acidobacteriota bacterium | reverse complement strand
CTGCCGGATTACGACTTCCTGATCGAGAACTGGGACAAGCACTTCCCCAACGACCAGACCTTTCAGCTCTGCGCCTACCGCGAGATGGGGATGTGCACCGAGGTCGAGTGCGGCGACATGAAGGGGAAGCCGAAGGCGAAGAAAGCCTCCGAGCTGCCGGAAGAGTCCGCCCATCACCTCTTCGGCGCCATCCGCGCCCAGGCCTCCACCGAGTTCGGCTCTATCCAGCAGCACCGCCTCACGCTCGCCCGCGCCCAGGAGGAGGAGGAGCAGTTCTGGATCCTCCGCATGATGGCCGAGGAGCTCCGCCACGGCTACCAGATGCTCCACCTGCTCGCCGAGGACGACTGGACCTCGGTCTCCAAGGAATCGACCTCGGACATCATCGACGACATCCTCTCCATGAACACCGGCTCCCACGTGCTGGGCGCCTTCAACATCGACTTCGATTCCTTCGTCGACAACGTGGTCTTCTGCGCCCTGATCGACCGCGTCGGCAAGTACCAGCTCCAGATGCAGAAGATCTCGGCCTACCAGCCGATGGCCGAGAGCATGCCCCAGATGCTGCGCGAGGAGGCCTTCCACCTCGCCGCCGGGGTGGTGCCCATGCGCCGCTTCGCCACCGCCGCGGCCAAGGGTGAGACCTTCGTCACCATGGAGGTGCTGCAGAAGACGATCAACAAGTGGCTGCCGCGCGGCCTCGAGATGTTCGGCGACGAGCGCGGCGGCGGCACCAACGTCCGCCTCGGCCTCAAGCCGATGAAGAACTCCGAGGCCCAGCAGCAGTACTACCGCGAGGTCGAGAAGCTGGTGCGCGACATCAACCTGCGCTACCTGCGCGCCCGCCTGGAGAGCCTCACCCACGGCGAGTCCGAGACGGTGCTCGACCGCATCCTGGCCGGCGAGACCGTCGAAGGGGTGCGCCGGGAAGACCTCCTCTACATTCCGCGTCCCGACTTCTTCCGCCGCCGCGGCGTTCCCTCGTTCAAGATGGTGGGCTCCCAGGGGGAGACCTTCACCTCCGCCCACGACTACCTCCAGCACCTGGTGCGCGTGCTGCCGGAGTCCTATCGCGCCAGCCGCGACTACAAGGACTTCGCGGACGCGCTCCTGGCGGTGGAGGCCGGGACGCTGACCCGCGAGCAGGCCGCCAGCCGGATGCCGGCCCTGCGCCGCGTGGCCGGCGCCTGCCCGTGCTCGAAGTCGGTGCGCTGGGTGATCGATGAGCCCGCCGTGGTGGCCACCCCGGAGACCGCGGCGCAGCCCGTCGCCTGATCGAAAGCTCCAATCTCGTGATCTGCCATCCCGGAGGGATGCCCTGATGAGCGCGTTCAACCGCCTGCTGGTCACCGGCCTCCCCGCCGTGCCGAAGCCGATCGTCGGCCGGGTGGCTTCCCGCTACGTCGCGGGAGAAGACTTCGCCGATGCCGTCCGCGTCGTCCGCGACCTCAACCAGCAGGGGGCCATGGCGACCGTCGACGTGCTGGGCGAGGAGGTGAGCGAGCGGGAGAAGGCGACCACCGCCGTCGAGGAGTACCTGCGGGTCTTCGAGGCGATCGACCGCGAGAAGATCGACTGTAACGTATCGATCAAGCTCACCCTGCTGGGGCTCAAGATCGACGAGGGTTTCTGCCGCGACAACGTGGCCCGTATCGTCGAGGCTGCCAAGCGGTTCGGCAATTTCGTCCGCATCGACATGGAAGACCACACGACGACGGATGCCACGATCCGCATCTACCGTGAGCTCCACGCCCGCTACGGCAATCTGGGGATCGTCCTCCAGGCCTACATGCGCCGCACCCTGCGCGACATCGAGGAGCTGCCCCAGGGGGCGAACGTCCGCCTCTGCAAGGGGATCTACGTCGAGCCCCGCCGCATCGCCTGGAAGGGGTATGAAACGGTGCGCCACAACTACGTCCAGGCGCTCGACAAGCTGTTCACCCAGGGGGTCTACGTCGGCATCGCCACCCATGACGAGTACCTGACCTGCGCCGCCTCGGCCCTGATCGACAGGCACGGCCTGACGCGCGACCAGTACGAGTTTCAGATGCTCCTGGGGGTGGACGAGGAGCTGCGCCGCATCCTCATCGAGTCCGGCCACCGGCTGCGCGTCTACGTCCCCTACGGCCGCGACTGGTATCCCTATTCGATCCGCCGTCTGCGGGAAAACCCCGAGGTCGCCCGCCACGTATTGAAGGCCATGATGTCAGGGAAATAGCGTCGTGGTTTGACGCACTCCTGGTCCGGTGATACGCTTTTTTACCACCTGATCGGATCTTTTCAGACGCTCTGAAGCCATGGAAGAACGGCACCGCTCCGACTCCCGCAGCGTCCTGCAGTCCCGGGGGGACTCGGACACCGACGACATCGACATCTCGCCGGTCCACGAGAGCGGGATGACGCAGACGTTCGAGGGGGCCACCCGGGACCGGGGGAGCCATCCGCTCGGCCAGGTCGAGACCGAGGCGGACATCATCCTCATCGCCCACCCCGAGAACCAGCGGCTGGGCTCCCGCTTCCGCCTGTCGCCCGGCACCACCCTGGAGATCGGCCGCTCCGCCGCGGTCGGCATCAGCCTCCCCGAGGTGATGTCGATCTCCCGCAAGCACGCCCGGCTGCGCTATCTCGGCCCGGTGGTGACGATCGAGGACCTGGGGAGCACCAACGGCACCTACATCAACGGCCAGCCGATCCACGGCCGCACCGTGCTGCGCAGCGGCGACCGCTTCCAGACCGCGGCCGTGCACTTCAAGTTCCTCCACGAGCAGGACGTCGAGAGCGCCTACCATCTGGCCATTTACGAGCTGGTGGCCAAGGACGGCCTGACGGAGATCTTCAACAAGCGGAAGCTGGAGGAGGAGCTGCAGCGCGAGCACGCCCGCGCCGCGCGCCACCAGAGGCCGCTGTCGCTGATCATTTTCGATCTGGACGAGTTCAAGACGATCAATGACACCTACGGGCACCTCTGCGGCGACTTCATCCTCAAGCAGGTGGCCTCGCTGGCGCGCGAGCTGGTGCGCCCCGAGCAGGTGCTCGCCCGGGTGGGAGGGGACGAGTTCGTGATCCTCGCCCCCGAGACCGGCGCGGAGGGGGCCGAGGCCCTCGCCTCCAAGCTGCGCGACCGCATCGCCGGCTACGAGCACCGCACGTTCGCCGGCTCCGGCCCCGGAGATCCGCGAATCGTTCGGGACCTCCTTGTAAGCCCTTCGCGTATGATGGAGGGCAGATCCTCGGGAGGTGCCTTCCTTGAGCGGGCTTTTCTGGATCGTCGCGGTAGTGGCGCTGCTGGCCCTGATCCTCTGGGCGCAGCGCCGGATGCCGCTGCTCCCCTATCTCTATTTCTGGCGGTTCCCCATCGTGATCGGCCTCGCGCTGGTCGGGGTGGTGCCGTTCTCGCTGATCGCCGTCCCGTCGCTCCTGCGCAACCTGTTCGTGCTGGCGCCGCGGGAGATCCTGTTCGTCTCCTGGCTCGCCACGCTCGCGAGCTGGGTGGTGGAGATCACGATCGAGGTGATCCTGCGCTACGCCCCCCTGCGCTTCCAGGTGGAGCCCTTCCCGGTGGCGCCGTGGCTCCGCCATCGGAGGGTGGCTCTGTTCTCCCTGCTGGCCTGGCCCATGATCGGGACGGCGGTGGCGCTCTCCTCCCCTCCCTGGGGGGCGAGCTTGCTGATGGCCCTGGCGGGGATCGTCCTGGCGGCGCTCTCCCTGCTGGCGGCGGCCGTGATCCGCCAGTTGCTGCGCGACCCGGACGAGTCGTCGTCGAGCCTCCTGTTGCCGATGAAGCCCCGCTGGCTCGACCGGCTCCCCGCGCTGCGGTCCCCAAAGCCCCTCCTGCCGGCACCCGTGGACGCGGTCCTCGCGCATGGCTACGTGGACCCCGCCACGGATCGCTTCCGCCCCGGGCACGTGATGGGCGCGTCGTTCTTCGCGATCACCGCCTCCCTGTACGCCCTGGGGTTCTTCCTGCTGCGGCCGGACCGGGGGTCATCGATGCCGGCGCTGGGCTACGGGTTGCTCATCCTGATGCTGGCGGGATGGGCCCTCCCCGGGCTCTCCTTCTTCCTCGACCGCTACCGCGTGCCCGTGCTGCTGCCGATGCTTGCGCTCTCCTGGCTCTCCAGCCAGATCTTCGACACCGATCACTACTTCAGGCTGCTGGTTCCCCAGGTGAGGACGGCGGCGCCGGGGCGGGCCGGAGTATCGGCCCAGATATCGGCCCAGGTGCTCCCGTCCATATCGTCGGGCGAGGCCTTCCGGGCCGCGCAGGAGAAGAACCCGGAGCCGGGCCACCCCGTGGTCGTGGTGGCCACGACGGGCGGCGGCATCACGGCGGCCCTTTGGGCCACCCGCGTGCTGACCTCGCTGCAACGGGAGATCGGACCGGGTTTCAGCCGCTCGATTCGCCTGATCAGCTCGGTCTCGGGGGGAAGCGTGGGGACGATGTGCTTCCTCGACCGCTTCACGCCGCAGGGCCCGCCCGCCGCGGCGGACCTCGACCGCATCGTGGCCGCGGCGGGGGAGCCGAGCGTGGACGCGGCGGCCTGGGG
>QHVW01000729.1 GCA_003223675.1 Acidobacteriota bacterium | reverse complement strand
GCCCATCACCTGCAGCAGCCGGCGCCGGGTCACCGTCTCCAAGCTCCCCTCTATCTTGCGATCCTGCATCCGAGACACTCCTTTCCTATCCAAGAACCCCGAAGGGGGTTGATCCGGAACAAGGAACGCTCGGGCGGGGGCGAAACCCTCACCGGGAGCTAAGCTCAATACGGTTGACTTAAGAGCGCCTGACAAAACCGGCCCAACGGGCCGGGAGATTCTAGCCCAGGGCTGAGGCCGTAGGCCGATGCCCTGGGTAGCGAGGAAGGACAAAACATTGCGGCCTGAAAGGTCGCGAGAGCTTTCTACTCCACGCGTGATCGAGCAGGCGCTCTCGCGGCCTTTCAGGCCGCAATGCGACAATAGGGCACCTCTTTCCCAGGGCATCGGCCTTCGGCCTCAGCCCTGGGCTAGAATCTCCCGGCCCTTTGGGCCGGCAGGCAGCGCCCAAAACGTCAAAAACCCTTAAATAAACAGCATTGGTGCTAAGCTGGAGTCAGACTTTGGGGAGGTGGTATGTCTTCGAAGAATGTGCCGGTACCGATCGATCCGTTGCGGCGGCTGGAGCAGACGGGCTGGCCGACTCTCAAGGAGCTATTGCTCGCCGAGTCGCCGCGCGCCGAGATCCCCGTACCGCCGCGGCAAGGCTGGTGCCGGCGGGCGACTGAGTGACAAAGCCATGCGAGACCACGGCATCGACCAGTACAGCCAGAACCTAGAGCGTGTGTGCCAGAACGAGAATTGCCAGCGGGCCTATACCATTCGACAATATCTCGAAAGCAGCGACATCTATTTTCTTCGGCCATTCAACTATCGGGCCGCTATGATGAAGTCCTGACAGGATTCGTCCGGACCGGTCAGATCTTCGGACGGGTCGTGGAACGTATCATTGTTACCTTCGAAGTAATCTCCAGGTTCTACGCCTAGCCAGTATTCAAGACAATAGGTATCGCATCCGGGTCGAGAACTGGATCCCCAAAAAGCCATCTGAGCGACCGGCAACCGGTTCATGCTCTCGGGAAGCGCGCCTCCGGATGGCGACGGTGGAACGCCCAGAAAAGGATGGCGATCACCGGAAAGATGAAGACGCTGGCCTCCGGGCCCATAGGGCCGCCGGTGAGCCAGTCCGGGCCGTGGAATGTCGAGGCCAGGAGGTGGCCCGGCACCGGATTCCCCTGATTGCCCGTGTTCGGCCCACCAACGATGAAGAGCGACCCGAAGTTATAAGTGAAGTGCCAGCCGACCGCCCACCAGACGCTGCCGGTACGCCGGACGGTGAGACAGAAGAACAGTCCGATTAGGGTGACGCTGAGCAGGTCCATCCAGGTCTCGCGCGGCTTGAGGAAGTAGTGCAGGCCCCCGAAGACGAGGGAGAGGAGGACGGCGCCGGCCCAGAACCCCATCCCCCGGCTGAGCGTGAAGAGCGAGTATCCCCGGAAGTAGCTCTCCTCATAGAGGCCGATCGCGAGGGTCGCGAGGGCCCAGAGAACAGCCCCTTTTACCGCCTCGCCGCCGTGGACCGCCAGCCCGGAGACGGAGTACCCTCCGGCCAGCGCCATCATCCCGACCACCGCCGAAATGCTGAGGCTCCCCCACAGGGAGCCCGTCCAGAAGCTCCGCCCGAACGCTTCGCGAAGGGGTAAGCCATAGGTGGTGAGCGTCCGCCCCTCGATCCAGCCCATGAGCGCGATGGCGATCAGCACGAGGAAAAAGGAGAACGCCTGAAATGCGAAGAGGAGCCCGGGGCTCCATGCCGGATGCTCAGGGAGGGCGCCGGCGCGCTGGAGAGCCAATCCGGCCAAAGCGCTCGGGAGCTCGCAGAGGAGCACGAAGATCAGCAGGCTCCAGCCGGCCCGCAGGCCGTGAGGGCCGAGAAAGATCCGCCGCCACGCGGAGACGGGAAGGTCCGGTGGGCGGGTGGTGGCGACGTCGGTCATGGGCTCTCCTTGGCTGCTCTTCCCTACGGCAGCGGTCGTGCCAGGGTTTCCGGGCCAGGAGAAGCGGCACTTCTCCCGCAGCACCTATCCCGCGAGCCACTCTGGAACAAATCTCGTGAGCCAGCGTAGAGAGGGAAGACCTCCAAGGAGATCCCATGCCCCATCGCCTGCTCGCCGCCGTGGCTCTCGCCGCCCTCCTGCCGCTGCCCGCCGCATCCCAGACCACGCAGCCGCCCTGGCAGGGCAAGCTCTCCCCCTGCACCCTGCCGGAAGGAGGAGGCAAGGCCTTCTGCGGGACCTATGAGGTGTTCGAGAACCGCGAGGCCCGCTCCGGCCGCAAGATCCCGCTGAAGATCGTCGTCCTGCCCGCGAAGGGGCGCGAGCGGGCGCCGGACCCGGTCTTCTTCCTGGAAGGCGGGCCCGGCGGGGCGGCGACGGAGGACGCCGCCGAGCTCGCCGGCGATCCGGTGCGGGCGCGGCGCGACGTCGTGCTCATCGACGTCCGCGGCACGGGCGCCTCGAACCCACTGTTCTGCCCTCTCTGGGGGGACGGCACGCGGCTCGACCACCTCTTCCCTCTCGACGCCGTCACCGCCTGCCGCGACGCGCTGAAAAAGCGGGCCGACCTCACCCAGTACACCACGCCGGCGGCCATGGACGACGTCGACGAGGTGCGGCGCTTCCTCGGCTATGGTGCCGTGAACCTGAGCGGCGGGTCCTATGGCACCTTCGCGGCGCAGATCTTCCTCGCCCGGCATCCGGAGGCGGTGCGGACCATCGTCCTCTCCTCGGTGGCGAAGCCGGGCGAGCCGGCCCCTCTGTATCACGCCAGAAACGCCCAACAGGGCCTGGAGCTCCTCGCCCGCGACTGCGCGGCCCAGCCGGCCTGCCACGCCGCCTTCCCCCATTTCCGGGAGGAGGTCTCGAAGGTGCTCGACCGGTTGGCGAAGCAACCTGTCAAGGTGCGGGTGAAACACCCCGAGACCGGCAAGCCGGTGACGGTCGAGCTCACCCGCTCGGCCGCGGCCGACTCCCTCCGCTTCGCCCTCTACAGCTCGGAAGCGTCGAGCCGGGTGCCGCTGCGCGTCCATCTCGCCGCCCAGGGGGACTACCGGGATCTGGCGCAGGCCGCGGTCCAGGTCCGCTTCCGGCTCCAGCAAGGGCTGGCGCTGGGGGACCTGTTCTCGGTCTCCTGCGCCGAGGACCTGCCCTTCATCGATCCGCGGGAGATCCCCGCCGCCACGCGCGGGACTTTCTATGGCGACGACCGGGTGCGGGAGCAGCTCGCCGCCTGCGCCGTCTGGCCGCACGCGCCCATGCCGGCGGGCTGGGGGAAGCTCGTCCATTCGGAGGTCCCCGCCCTCCTGTTCTCCGGCGAGCGCGACCCCGTCACGCCTCCCGCCGACGCCGCCCTCGTCGCGAAAGGCTTTCCGAACGGGTTGCTGGTCCTGATCCCCCATGGCACCCACGCCAGCGAAGGGGCTTGTGAGGGGCGCGTGATCGCGGATTTCATCGAGCGTGGATCCGTGCAGGGGCTCGACGTTTCCTGCACCAAGGCGGGCAAGCCCGTGCCCTTCATCACCCGCGCTCCCGCTGCACCCCCGCTGTAGAAACGAGCCGTTCGAGGAGTACCAGCCGTTGATCCCCAGCGACGGCACCTGGTTGTAGAACCAGGAGAAGAACGCGGTCTCCTGGAGGTGGTAGGTAAAGTGGTTGGGCATCTCGACCTCGAACAGAGGGCTGCCCGCCAGCGGGTCACCGACCTCGAGATTCGCCCGGCAGCCATCGACCTGGCCGAGATGCCCCCAGGAGGGTGTCGGGTTGTTGGCCAGCGGATCGTCAAGCCACGCGGCGATCTCGCGCGAGAGCACGGCGACGTCCTGCGAGCCCGGAAGGCTCTGCGTGGTGTCATACATGGCGACCCCGTAGGTCTGGACACCGCCCGCATTGATCCAGGAGTGATAGCCGGCCAACAGGCCCGCATCGCCGGCGTCGATCGTCATATTGAGGAAGAGGAAGATCGGAAAAGTCTTGGGGGTGATTCCGGCCCTGCTCAGTAGAGGTGCGATTTGCTGGAGCGCCTCGTTCCAGCTCTCGAGGTCGATGGATCCTTTGCGCCCGCAAGGTGCCGCTTGG